>CAZQUR010000018.1:0-6869 GCA_964596535.1 uncultured Desulfobacteraceae bacterium | reverse complement strand
GGCCATTGTTTATTGTTTTCCCATTGCGGGGGCGTAGTTCAGTTTGGTTAGAACGTCCCGCCATTTCAGGCGGGAAGGTCGAGGGATCAAGATATCGGGTCGTGGCCATTGTTTATTGTTTTCCCATTGCGGGGGCGTAGTTCAGTTTGGTTAGAACGCCGGCCTGTCACGCCGGAGGTCGAGGGTTCGAGTCCCTTCGTCCCCGCCATTCTTATCAAGACCTGACATCCATAAGGATGGCCTAAGCCTTTTTCATTCATGGCGTATTGGGTTTACGTACTCCAAAGCGATGTGGACGGCAGTTTCTATATCGGGAGCACCCGTGATGTTCGCGAACGCATCCAGCGCCACAACGAAGGACGAAGCCGCTACACCAAGACCAAACGCCCCTGGAAACTCGTTTACAAAGAAGTCTTTCCGGATCGATCAAGCGCCGTCAAACGAGAGGCGGAGATCAAAGGTAAAAAGAGACGCACCGCTGTCGAATTCCTGGTAAGGCCATCCCACCCGTAGGGCCTACCTCAGTGGCTGATGAACCGTTGCGTCGAATCTCTTCCTTTCTGCCACCCATCAATAAATCGGATCGTTTCCACTTGAAATGACCGGACAGTTTTTCTCAACCTTTGCGAACCGCAGGAGACTTGCGCCGCATTGTGAGATTTCAACGGAAACGTATCCAGAGGCAAAAACCGTAATTTCTTGACAAGGTTGATCCTTTTGTGATGGAAATAGCCTTTTTGGAGATTTCTTTTTTTGCGATGCCGTCAAAAATTAAGGAAGAGGGATTTGATCCGGGGGACACTTTTGTGATTCGCCGACACGACGGTTTTTTGAATATCCATGGAATCAATGGAAAGGAGGGTAAACGGGTCTATGCGTAAGACATCTTGGGTGTTAAAATTAGGGATTGCATTCGGTTCCTGCCTTTTGGTCGTGACAGGTATTTTCGCCCAGACCCTGGGGCCGGAATCAGTGAAAGTCCAAACCGAGGGTTATGAGCACGAAAGGGGGATTGTCACATTTCAACATAAACAGCACGTGACGGAATACGATCTCAGTTGCGGTCAATGCCACCACGACGACAGCGGGGTCCCGCTAAATTCTTTTAAAATGGAGGATAGAGTACCGACATGTATCAATTGTCATGATTTGGACTTTATCCATACAAGCCATACCCCGGAAATGGATGTCGATTGCAGCAGCTGCCACGTGGACAAAGAAGGCAACCCGATCGACGTGTACGAAATCCTGAAGTGCATCGAGTGCCACGACAGGCCCGGGAGGGCGAAAATCGGGCTCAACTATCCCAAACTTTCCCGGGAAGAGCGGCTTGAATATCACGGCGATGCGTTTCATTACCTGTGCCGCGATTGCCACCGGGACTATAACAAGGAAAATCCCGGCGCCGATGCGCCCATGGCCTGCCATGAATGCCACCCGAAAACCGAGAAAAAATAATCGCCTTTGATTTGCTCGTTGAAATTCTGAAGGCACAGGCGGTGCCGAACATCGCCTGTACCTTCAGTTGCGGAGCCTTCGCCTCCCGGGGGAGGCTCCCCGTTAAAATACACGCGGATACCGCGCCGGCAACGCCTTTCCGAAAACGTCCGACTTCCGAGACAAAAGGGGCCCAATGGAAAAGATTTTCAACGGTAAAAAAGCCGCCAGGTTGGGAACGGAAAAAAATCCGGCCGTCGTTACCGTGGCGAGTTCGGAACGAATGAAGGAAGTCGCCGCGGTTTTTGAAAAAGCCGGATGGAAATACAGAATCGAACTCGACTCGGACAAGCCCGAGGACGTGACCGATCTGGAACTGCTGTTGAACCGGCCCAGCCCACGGAAAGTGGATGCTAAAATAGGGCGAAACGATCCGTGCAGTTGCGGCAGCGGGAAAAAGTATAAAAAGTGCTGCGGGCACTGAGGGTTTTACCCGGCATCAGGACCTTTCCCGCGGGGTTATTTCAAAACCATGGCTTTTTCCGGGCAGATTTCCTGGCAGCAGAAACAGGTGATGCAGAGGCCGGCATCGACGCGGGGCAGATCGTCGTCGCCCATGGTAAGGGCCTCCACGGGGCACTGGTCCACGCAGGTGCCGCAGCCGGTGCAGGCCTCGGAAGCTTCCGGGATCAACTGCGTTTTTTGACGCATGGCATCCTGCATCGCCTTGTTTTCCAAAATGGCCTCCCCGCCCAGGGGTGGGATAACGAAATCGGGAATCGGTTCCAGGCGGCCGATCACCTCGATGGTTTCCGGGGCGTAATCACCAAGCCCGTCTTCTTTTGCCTTCCGGAAAAACCGGAGACGCCCCGGGTCGAGTCCCATCATTCGGGCCATCACCGAATCCAAGGCCACGGCGTTGTCCGAAGCTAAAATCTTTCCGATTTCCCTGAGATCCGGGGAGGCCGGGCCGTTTCCTTCCATCCCCAGCACCGCGTCCACGATAAAAAGATCCGGCACCCGCAGCTTGAAGACCTCCACCACCGCTTCGTGGAACCGCTCCGGGCTTCCCGCGGCCTGGTGGAGCTTGGCTTTCTGGGCACCGGGGAGGAACCCGTAGCTGTTCTTGACGGCCCCGGTCATCACGGTCAACCCGTGGGTCTTGAACTTGGGCAGGCTGATGATGACGTCGGCCTCCAGGACGATCCGTGAAATGCTCACGGAAGGCAGGAATGCGGGGTTGAATTCCATCTTCACCGAATCGGTTCCGATGTTCCGGTAATACCCCTTGGCGGCGGCCATGAGGCCGGTGTCTTCAAAGGTCTTTTCATTGGCGCCGTAACTGATCACCCCCGGATTGTCCCCCACGATGAGTTCCGCGGGGCCTTCCTCCTCGACCCGTTCCACCACCGCCCGAAGCACGGCCGGGTGCGTGACGATCCCTTCCGCGGGTGTGGCGGATCGAAGGACGTTGGGTTTGATCAGCACCTTTTTCCCGGAAAGTTTCCGGGGAAAATGGGAAAAGGCCAGGTCCACGGCCACGCGGACCGTGTCATACGTTGCCGGATGAATCAGTACTTTTGTCATTATCGTTCCTCAAAACGTGAATGACCTATTATACCGGTTGCGCCGGTTTCCCGCAACATTTCATGGCCGAAGTCTTTCCCCGCATCCCGCCGACAAAATTCGAATCCGCCTTTTGCAGGGGCAACGGGTAAAGGCACAATCGCCTCTCCGGTCTGCGGGATTGCATTTTCATGCGCTTCACGGTAATAAATTTCGTGAGCCGATGCGTCTGGATCCGCGCTGCTCACCGTTAAACCGCCTGAAGGACTATCACCTGGAAAGCGCTTTCAATGGCCTGTTTGATGAAAATCCGTCCTTTTCGCACTGATGACCGGGAAGCGGTCGTCGACCTGTGGAACCAGTGCGGCCTGGTGGTCCCCCACAACAACCCGGTCCGGGATATCGAGCGCAAATGGAAATAGAACATACACTTTTTCTGCGGTTGGCCGTGGCGTTGGCCATTGGTCTTTTGATCGGCATCGAGCGGGGTTGGCAGGATCGGGGTGCCTCGGAGGGGGAGCGGGTTGCCGGTCTACGCACCTTTTCGCTGATCGGCCTGCTGGGCGGGGTAACCGGATTGCTGGGCCGGGAACTGGGTTCGGTGTTGATCGGATTTTTCTTCCTGGGGTTGGTGGGCATGCTGACCGCTGTCTATATTGTGAACCTCAAGCGGCATAAAGATGCCGGCATCACCAGTGAAATTGCCGCCCTCCTGACGTTCACCTTCGGCCTTCTGGCAGGCTTGCATCAACTCGGTATTGCCGCGGCTTGCGCCGTGGTGACGGCTCTTTTATTGAGTCACAAAGGCGTATTGCATCGTTGGCTCGGCGCGCTGCAGGGAAACGAACTGACCGCCGGAATCCAGCTGCTGTTGATGTCCGTCGTGTTGTTGCCCTTGTTGCCCAACCGGGGCTTCGGTCCCTGGAAAACCCTCAATCCCTATGTCATCTGGTGGATGGTGGTCCTTATTGCCGCCATCTCCTTTGTCGGCTATTTTGCCATCCGGGTGGGAGGCGCGCGGCGCGGTGCGGTCTTTGCCGGTCTGTTCGGCGGACTGGCGTCGTCAACGGCGGTGACGCTCCATTTTTCCCGGCTTGCCTCCCGAAAACCGGTACTGGCTTCCGCATTGGCAGGCGGGACGTTGCTGGCCTGCGGCACCATGTTTCCCCGGATGCTTTTTGTGGCCGGTGCGATTCATCCCCCGCTTTTCAAGCCCTTATTGATACCGGTGCTGATGATGTCGGTGCTGACCTATGCCCCGGTGGTCTTATACCTGTTCAAATCGCAGTCCGTGAAGGAAGAAGCCGGTGAAACCCTGCGCAATCCTTTGGAACTCAAATCGGCGCTGATTTTTGGCGGCCTGCTGGCCGGGGTGATGCTGGTAGGAAAAGCGCTCACCGAGTGGTTTGGAGATGCCGGCGCGTGGGCTCTGGCGGCGGCTTCAGGAGTGGCCGATGTGGATGCGATCACGCTGTCTTTGACCCGCATGAGCCAGCAGGAACTGCCGGTGTCTGTTGCGGTGACCGGTATCATGATCGCCGCCGCGGTAAATTCCGTTGTCAAGGGAGGAATGGCGCTGATCATCGGCGGTCAGGCCATCGGATGGCGGGTCTTCCTGCCGCTGGCAACGGCAGCGATGGCAGGCGTGCTGGTTACGGTCTGGTGGATACCGTACCTGTTCCCGTAGGGAGGGCAAAAATGGTATTGATCCCTTGGAACCGAACAGGATATGAACAGACCCGGACCCGCAGGGACGGTTTTTTCCGTTGGCCATGGTATTGTAGTCACGCCCCATCCGAATTGCAAAACCGGTTTTTCAGAACAGGATTTTTCACTTTTCTATTGACAATGTAAGACAATTGATATCATAATCCGGAAAACATGCATTCTCATCCATAAGCCGGTGAGGAACCCGTGAAAAAGGATACCGTTTATACCTTCCGGATGCGCTGGGAAGTGAAAGAGGCGATCCAGAGGGCCGCAAGAAAAGACCACCGGTCCGTGGCTTCCCTGTTGGACAAGATCATTTCCGATTACCTGGAAAAAGAAGGGTTGCCGGCGACGATCGCTTTTGACCGGGAACGGCGGCGTTTTTTTCGGAATTCGATATCCTTCCCGATAGTGGCGACCGTAAACGCCCCGAATGAAAAGGAGCTTTACGCCGGGATGACAAAAAATGTATCCACGGAGGGGGCTCTTGTGGAATTCCCTGCAAATGCGGGAATTCCGATCAAATTGAGTAACCCGGACTCCTTGTTGAGATTGTGTCTGGATCCCGAATCAAAAAGAAACGACTCCTGGTTTGATTTCGATGCCAAGCATATGGCATACGATGGAAAGAACATTCGAATCGGTGGTATGTTTCGGAATTTATCATCAAGCCAAGCAAATAAACTGAATCAACACCTTTCATAACCCAACGGTTTAAAGCATGGTTGGTTCCAAATCAATTGCGCATGTTGCAGATTTCAGGGAAAATCCTAGGGTTGAAAGAAGCCAAGGTTTTTTTCAAAGGAGGGCATTAAGATGAAAAAACACAGGATCGTCATCATTGCCGCGGCCGTGCTGCTGGCCTTGCATGCGTACGCCTTCGCCCAGCTGGCCATTGATATCGAGAAACGGACCAACGGTTTGGACGCCGATAACGAACCCGGAGTTGTACTGGAAGTCGGAGAATCGATAACCTGGGAATACGTGGTGACCAATACCGGGACCGCGCCCCTGAAAGATATCACGGTCACCGATGACCAGGGGGTCGAAGTGACATGCCCGAAAACGGAGCTTGAACCCGGGGAGTCAATGACATGCTCCGGGGATGGGATTGCTGTTTTCGGGCAGTACGGGAATATCGGGACGGTTTCCACTCTTTCCCCCGTCGTTTCCGATCAGGATCCCAGTCACTATTTCGGTGTCTCGGAAGAACCCGGCATCGACATCGAAAAATTGACGAACGGAGAGGATGCCGATGATCCGCCGGGGCCTTATCTCACCATAAACGATCCCGTCACATGGACATATGTCGTCACGAATACCGGCAACAAGGATTTGTTGGACATAACGGTCTCCGATGATCAGGAGGAAGTCACGGTGACTTGTCCGGATAACTTTCTTGCACCCGGTGCCTCCATGGAATGCACGGGGGACGGCCTGGTTGAAGAGGATCAATACGCTAACATTGGAACCGTCACTGCGATGGTCGACGGTGAGACGGCGGAAGTCACGGACACGGATCCAAGCCATTATTATGGCACCTCGGAGACAGAAGGGGGGAGTGCAACGGTCACCATCGACATTAAGCCCGGAGAGGATTCAGGCGAACCGGCACCCATCAACCTCGGCTCCAGGGGCGTGGTGCCGGTGGCGGTGCTGTCCGACGACGGCTTCGATGCTGCTCGGATTGATCCGGAAACGGTACGTTTCGCCGGTGCGGCAGCCTTTCACTGGAATCTGGAAGAGGTTGACGGCGACGGGGATCAGGATATGATTTTCCAGTTTCCTACCCAGGAACTTAAACTCAACGAAGACAGCACCGAGGCGACCTTGACCGGCAAGACCTTTGGAGGAACCAAATTTTCCGGGACAGACGCCATTCGGATCGTTCCCTCGAATCCGAATGGGCCGCCCGATGGAAAGCCGCCGAAGCCGGATCCCAAAAAGCCGCCCAAGCCGGATCCCAAAAAGCCGCCCAAGGTGAAGCCCCCCAAAGGGCCTAAAAAGTAAGAAGAATTCAGTGGATATCCGAAGCCCCGGAAGTTAAAAAACAGGAAATGTGAAGACAAAATCAAAATCCCCGGAGATCATCTCCCTGTCGTGGGGGGAGATGCTGGTGGACGGTATCGGGAAAGGGCGGGATTTCAAACTCTGGC
>CAZQUR010000017.1:26903-38400 GCA_964596535.1 uncultured Desulfobacteraceae bacterium | reverse complement strand
TGGCTCCCCGGGTAGGATTCGAACCTACGACCTAGTGGTTAACAGCCACCCGCTCTGCCTGTTGAGCTACCGGGGATTCGGTTTTTCCGGATCCGGCCGCGGGCATTCCGTGATCGGATCAGAATCGTATTCTTAATGAAAATATGAGGTCTTGTCAATACGCCTTTTCATCAAAAAAGGCGGTGTATCGCGCGTGGAATTCCTCGGGCGTGAACCGGTGCTCCTGGGTCCCCCGGTATTCCACGGCGTAGCTGGCGCAGGTGGAACCCATCCGGGCGGCGGCCTCGAGGGGCTTTCCGGTTACCAGGCCCTTAATCAGACCGGCCCGGTAGGCGTCGCCGGCGCCGGTGGGGTCCACCACCCGCTCGGGGGGAACCGCCGGAATCGGCGTTTCTTTTGCACGGGTGGCGACCAGGGAGCCCTTTTCCGCCATCGTGGTGATCAGTGCCTGTTTCGTCCGCGCCAGCAGGTCGGCCTTTGTCATCGCCGTCATGCGCATGACCATCTCAAGCTCGTAATCGTTGGAGATGAAGATGGCGCACCCCGTGAGGATTTCGAGGATCTGTTTCCCGGACATGGCCGACGTGGTCTGTCCCGGATCAAAAATATACGGGATTTCCTTGGCCTTGAATTCCCGGCTGTAGGCGAGCATGTCCTCGATGTTCCCCGGGGACAGGATCCCGATGCCGCCGCCGGAACCGGAAATGAAAAATTCCGACGCATACCGCATGGCGCCCGGGTTGAACCCGGTGATCTGGTTGTCGGCCAAATCCGTGGTGATGTACGCGCCCGCCGTGAATTCCTCCGGGATGATCCGGATGCCTTCCAGGGAAAGATCGTTTTCCTTGAGCCATGCCTCGTATTCCGAAAAATCTTTTCCGGCCGAGGCCAAAATGAACGGTTTTTCTTCCAGGAGGGCCAGGTTGTATGCGATGTTTCCGGCTGTTCCCCCGAACTTTTCCGAAAGACCGTTGACATTGAAGCAGACATTGAGGACGTGGATTTTGTCCGGGAGGATGTGATCGGCGAATCTTCCCGGGAAATCCATGATGCGGTCATAGGCCAGGGACCCCGAAACATAGATGGTCATGGTGTTTCTCCCTTGGATTGTGAAGGATGCATACCGGCGGCTACCAGACCAGCGAGTGATAAATCCATCCTTTATCGCCGTCGGCGTGTTCGATACGAATCCAGTTGTCTTTTTTCTCCAGGACTTTGAACGGGACCCCTTTTTCGGCCGTGAAGGCCACGGGATTGCCGGTCCCCGGGCCAGACCGGATATTGCATTTTTCCTTGATGGTGATGACGGTGGAGATGTCCGCCAGAAGGGATTCGTGAATCCATCCCTCGTCTTTTTCAAAATCCTTAAACCGGATCCATTGCCCGGATTTTTCGATGACCAGAAAGGGATGGTATTTTCCGACCTGCCAAATCACGGCGTAGTTTTCTCCCGGGCCGCTCCGGATATTGGCGGTGGAAACGTTGACGGCCAGGCGTTGGGGCGCCGCCAGGGCGGCGGCGGCGAACACCAGGAGCAGGATCGTGAAAAAACATCGTTTCATCGGGACTCCTTTCGGGTTTCTCGCTAGACCTGGTAAAAGACCATGTCGGGAAGCTTGACGCAGGTCAGCTTGTTTCCGTAGACGGCACCGGTGTCGATTCCGATTTTGTTGGGCATCACCAGGGGTTGACGAAAGGGCGTATGCCCGAAGACCACGCGCTTTTTAAAATCATAATCGGATTTGATGAATTCGCTGCGGATCCACAACAGATCGTCCACGTCCTGCCGTTCCAGGGGGATTTGTTTGCGGATCCCGGCGTGGACGAACAAAAACGCCGGGGTTTCATGATACAGGACCAGGGAGTCGTAAAAGGCCAGGTGACGTTTCGGGATGGGGTGCCGCATCCCCGGGGCTTTGCGTTTCAGGTAGCTGTCCAGGGTCGACTGTCCGCCGTTCATCAGGTAGGTGAACCGGTCGTGCCCCGAGAGGTATTTTAGCAACATGTCTTCGTGATTGCCCTTGATAAAGACCGCATTTTTAACACGGGTTTTCAGATCGATTAAAAACTCGACCACTTCGTAGGAAGCCGGCCCCCGGTCCACGTAGTCCCCGATGAAAACCAGAAGGTCCCGGACCGGATCCAGGTCGATTTTGTCCATCAGGGCCGAAAGCTTGTCCGCGCATCCGTGGATATCGCCCACGGCAAAGATTTTTTCCGGAGATTCCATGGTTACCATAGCACGAAGACCCGCCTCCGGCTGTCAAGCCGGTGAATCCCTTCGGCTTTCGCGGCGTCCAGGGCGGCCTGGAAGTCCCGGGTGGAAAGGCCCTGCGCCAGTTCGGGGATCTCTCCGGCGCGCCCGCAGGGCCGGTACTGGGGCATCACGTTGACATAGGTGTCTTTCGATACCCGCGTGGCGATGAAATGCATGATGTCCCGGGTGCCGGCAAGGCCGCGGGGAAGCACCAGGTGCCGGAGCAACACCCCCCGGACCGCGATGCCCTCCGCATCGATGATCAGGTCCCCCACCTGCCGATGCATTTCGGAAACGGCTTTTCGGGCAACGTCCGGATAGTCTTTCGCGTCACAGGCGTTTTCCGCGATTTCGGGGTCCCAGAATTTAAAATCCGGCATGTAGATGTCCACGATCCCCTCCAGGATCCGGAGTGTGGAAACGGTGTCGTATCCCCCGGAGTTGTAGACCAAAGGGACGGACAAGCCGTCTTCCACGGCGATTTCCAGGGCCGAAAGGATCTGGGGGACCACGTGGGAGGGGGTGACGAAATTGATATTATGACACCCCATCCGCTGGAGGGTCATCATCATGGCCGCCAGTTCCCGGTCCGAGACGGCCCCTCCCATACCCTGGTGGCTGATATCGTAATTCTGGCAGAAATTGCACAACAGGTTGCAGTGGGTGAAAAAAATGGTTCCGGAACCCTTTTGCCCCACCAGGGGCGCTTCTTCTCCGAAATGGGGGCTGTAGCTTGACACGTGCGCCTGGATTCCCGTGTTGCAGATTCCCGTTTCCCCGGAGAATCGGTCCACCTTGCATTGCCGGGGACAGAGGACGCAGGATTTCAATAGCTTAAAGGCGGCCTCCCGCTTTTTTCGGAGAAGCTTTTTTTCGTGACTGTCGATATAAGCAGGTCTTTGCAAAGGCATCCGATGTATTCTGTTTGCGCCCGTGAGGCGTTTAATGCTTTCGGGCGGGTTCGCAGATGATCTTTTCCGCCATTCCCCTCCCGATGATATACCGTTTCATGTCCACGGCGATGACCATCTGGCCTTGTCCCTGGTTGGAGACCACTTCGATTTTGTCGCCCAAGCGCAGTCCCATGGCCAGGATCCGGGCCCTGGCGGTGCCGCCCCCGAAGAGATCCCGGATGATCAGCCGTTCCCCCTGGCGGGCCATGGTCAGGGGCAAAAGGGTTTGGCGTTCCTTGAGACATTCCGCGCAGATGCCGTATAGCTCCATTTTATGCTGAAGCAGGTGGAACCCGTGGGCCTTGGCGATTTGGATCTGCTGGTCTTCCAGGGCGGGATTTTCGAACTCGATGATCCGTTTGCACTTGGTGCAGATCATGTGATCGTGGTGCTGTCCCAGGTGCCGGTGTTCGTATAACACCCGCCCGTTGTCGAACCGGTTGACATGGGCGAAACCGTATCGGGCCATGAGGTGCAGGGTCGATCGCACAAATTCCGGGTCGAAGCGATACCCCTTTTCCTCTAAAAGGGCCATGAGATCATCACCGGTGACATGGTTCTCGGTGCTTAAAAACACATCGAGGATCTTGAGGCGGTCTTCGAAACGATCGATCTTTTCGGACTCAAAGAGTTTCTTGAACTGTTCCTGTTCCTGGTTGTGGATCCGTTTCATGGCGGCTTTCCAAAAGGGGATGTCCGGTCGAAGTCGGGGTTTTCATGGGCGACAGGCCGGGGTCTTGCCTTTCCAGCCAGGCCATGGGTGCCGGAAGTACGCTTTTCCCGGGGCCGGACCGATGCCTGCGGCACCGGTTTAACGGGTCGGCCCGGGAATATCGTAGGTGGTGCAGCTGCCGCTGGGGCAGGACCGGGTCTGGGAACTGACGCCGGTACCCTTGGCTGCGTTGGAGCCCATGGCATAACGGGTCGTGCTCAACACCCGTTCAAGGTTTTCGCCCTTGCAGCGGGGACATGCCGGTTGAACTTTATCCTCTTGGTTTTTAAATAAAATTTCTACCACTTCGTTGCATTTCAAACACTTGAATTCATATATGGGCATCCAATGGCTCCTTTTTTCTTGATGGCTTCGCTAAAATTAACCTTTCTATTTATTATTTTTGCCCGGGCATTGTCAAGAACCCATGTGGGTTTTTTTCCGGGGTAACCTCCCGTCATCCATGAAGCATTTAAGCAAAAAGACGCCGCCGCCCCGGTGAATGCGCGATGCCGGAAGCCGGCGCGTGAAAGCCGCATCATCCACCGGCACCCTTTTCCATCATCTCCCGGGCGTGGTCCAGGGTCGTCGGGGTGATCTTTTCCCCTCCCAGCATTCGGGCGATCTCCCGGACGCGTGCCGCTTTGTCAAGGAGGGCGAGGGCGGTTCGAGTCCTTCCCTTGGAGACGGTCTTCTCGATTCGGAAATGATGGTCTCCGTAAACGGCAATCTGTGGCAGATGCGTGATGCAGATCACCTGGTGAAATCGGGAAAGGGCGTGGAGTTTCTTTCCCACCGTTTCGGCCACCCCGCCCCCGATTCCGGCGTCCACTTCGTCGAAGACCAAAGTCTCCAGGGAATCGGTCTGGGCAAGGAGGGCTTTGAGGGCGAGGACCACCCGGGACAGCTCCCCGCCGGAGGCGATCTGGGAAAGGGGTTTTAACGCCTCCCCCACGTTCGGGGCGATCATGAAGGTGATCCGGTCGATTCCGGTTTCCTGGATTGCGGCGGCGTCCATCGTAAGATAAGGACTGGTCTCCTTTCCTGCCGGAAACCGGGAAAAGGCCACGTCAAACCGGGTTTTCCCCATTTTCAGGGAGGCCAGTTCCGTTTCCATGGCCCGGGAAAGACGCCGTGCGGCCTGGGTCCTTTTTTCAGACAGGGTGCCCGCGGCGGCGGTCAAGGATTCATGGAGGGCGGAAAGGCGGTCTTTTGTTTCTTGAATCCTTTCCGGGAGATCTTCGATCCCGGCCAAGTCCGTTTCGATGGCATTGAGACGGGAAAGGACGGCATTCAGGTTCGGCCCGTATTTTCGTTTCAGCTTGTTCAGGACATCCAGGCGGGATTCCACGGCCTCCAGGCGGCCTTCATCCATCTGGATCCCTTTCAAATACTCCCGCAACCCGGCGACCGTATCTTCCAGGCGGAAGACGGCGTCGGCGATTCCCTGGACCCGTTCTTTCAAGGACCCGTCAATGCGGCAGGCCTGTTCAAGGCCTTTTTGGACTTCGATAAGACGCTCGGTGGCTGCGCCGGGCGCGCCGTAAAGGGATTCGATCCCCTCATATACCGCCTGGTAGAGGAACTCGGCGTTTTTCAGTCGTTGTTTTTCCTGCTCCAATTCGGCGTCTTCACCGGGAACGGGGGAGGCGCCCTCGATTTCCGTCTTTTGAAATCGTAAAAGTTCCATGTGCTCCGCCTGGCGCTGTTGTTTTTCCTCCAGGCGGGTCAATTGATCGATAAGGGGAAGGATTTCCTGATACCGGGCCGCCGTTTCCCTTCTCAAATCCGCGAGCCCCCCGAACCGGTCCAGGGCTTCCAGTTGCTGCTCTTCTTTGAGTAATCCCTGGCTGGCGAACTGGCCGGAGATGCTGGCCAGATTCTCGGTGATGGAAGACAGGACCTGAACGGTGGCCAGTCGGCCGTTGATATACGTGCGATGCCGGTCGTTTTGGGAGATAACCCGCTTGAGCAAAAGGCCTTCGGCGGTATCGTATCCCGCCCTGGCCACGTGTTGAACCCGTTCGCTTTCCGGTTTCAGATGAAACAGGGCTTCCAGTTCGGCCGTTTCGCATCCGGAGCGGATCATCTTTGCGGTGGCCCGGTTCCCGAGGATCAGGTTGAAAGCCTGAACGATGATCGATTTTCCGGCCCCGGTCTCTCCTGTCAATATGGTGAGACCGTCTTCGAACCGGATGTGCAGATCGTCGATGATGGCAAAATTTTTAATGAAAAGCTCGGTGAGCATCCCGGCCGACGGCTTGGGTATTTATGCCTTTGATCCAATGGGTGTATGCACGCCTCGAACGCATTCATTTCTTATCCCAAACCCGGCGGCTTTGTAAAGCCCCTGCAGGAAATTCCGTCCATGAATCTGCTTGACGGAAGGCTTCTTTTGCAGATACGTTGAACAATGGCGCCCTCTGCCGAAGAGGGCGGCCCATCGAATAACCCTTTTACGCCTTAGCCAAACGCACCCCGGCGTGTACAGGACCGTCCCATGGGGAATCCGGTAATGTTTCGCGAAAAAGAAGCGGATGTTTCGAAAAAACGCCTGGTGGCGGATTGGCAGGCCCTCATGCGGACCTTCCTCCGCCCGGAAAACGACGCCGGACGGGCGGCCCTGGTCAAGTACATGGAGCAGATCCTTTTCGGACTCCATGACTTTTTAAAGACCCATGTGGGGATCACGGAGGAAATCGGGCTGAAAGAGCTGGCCGGCCGTTACACGGAGACCCGGATTTCCGAGCATCCCGAAAAAAAGCTCGAGGAGCTCATCGCCGATCTCATCGAAGAGATCGCCCCGCATGCCGTGAATGTGGCTTCCCCGTACTTTGTGGGGCACATGACGTCCGCGATCCCCTATTTCATGGTGCACTTGAAGACCATCGTGGCGGCGTTGAACCAGAACGTGGTCAAAATCGAAACCTCCAAGTCGGTCTCCATCGTGGAAAAACAGGTATTGGCCAAAATTCACCGCCTGATTTTCAAGAAAGAAGACGCCTTTTACGAAACGCACGTTCAAAGTGCCGAAACCGCCCTGGGAGGATTTGTGGAGGACGGGACCCTGGCCAACTACACCGCCCTCTGGGTGGCCCGAAATCGGCTCTTGGGACCCAAAGAAGGATTTGCAGGGGTGGAACGCGCCGGGGTGGCGGCGGCCCTGAAGGCCTGCGGAATCGACCGGTGCGTGATTCTGGCGACCCGTTTCGGCCACCTTTCACTCGAAAAAGCCGCCGGGGTTTTGGGAATCGGAAATCAAAATATTGTCACCGTGGAGACGGACACCACGGGGAGGATGGATCCCGAGGCCCTGGAACGCGCGATAATACGGTATCATGCGTCCGAAACGCGCACCAGGGTCATGGCGGCGGTGGGGATCGCCGGGACCACCGAGACCGGGGCCGTGGATTTCCTGGAACGGATCGCCCGTGTCTGCAACGCTTATGGGGTCCACTTCCACGTGGATGCGGCGTGGGGCGGGCCCACACTCCTGTCCCCGACGTACCGCCATCTCCTTGACGGGATCGAACACGCCGATTCCGTGACCATCGACGGTCACAAACAGTTCTACATGCCCATGACCTGCGGCATGGTCTTTTTCAAGGATCCATACGCCCTGGATACGGTGGCGTACCATACCCGCTATGTCAACCGTCCCGGTTCGGTGGACCTGGGAATTCGATCCATCTCCGGTTCCCGGGAGGCCCATTCCCTGGTCCTGGACGGCGCGTTGAAGATCATGGGTTCCAAGGGATACGCCCTTCTCGTCGAACACGGCATCGAAACCGCCCGGGCCTTTGCCCGGGAGATCGAAAAACACCCTTTTTTCCAACTGATGACCCCGCCTGTCCTCAATATTTTGACGTATCGGATTTGTCCCCCTGAATTTTGTAAAACGCTTAAAAGCGTGGATTTACCCACCGCGCGTGGGGCCGAGAAGGCGCTCAATGAGATCAATATCGCCCTGCAACGGATCCAGCGGCAGGCCGGAAAGAGCTTTGTCTCCCGGACGACCCTCAGACGGAGTGATGGATTCGAAGAAGAGCGGGTGGTCCTTCGGTGTGTGATCATGAACCCCATGACGACCCTCGAGATTTTAAAGGCCATACTGGATGAACAGGAAACCTTGTACCGTAGACACCTTGCGTAACCGGTCCCGGAAAAGAAGCGCCGCCCGTTTCAATCCATGGATCCGGGGGCTGTTTTTTGCGGTGCTGTTCCTGGCGGGATGCGCACAACCCGTGGTGATCCCCTTGGAGCCCGTGGAAAGAATTCCGGCTCCCCGCCGGACCGAGGCCGTCCTTTTCGAGAACGCCCAGCGGTTGTTTGAATCCGGAGCGTACGCGGAATCCCTTTCGGCGTTCGGGTCCTACCTGGAGCGATTTCCACGGGGGGTGTACGCGGACGCCGCGCTGTTGAAAACCGGCGACATCCACAGGATCCTGGGGGATCTTACGGCGGCCCGCCGGGCCTATGATCGTCTCATCCGCCAACATCCGGAAAGCCGCTTTTATTTCCGGGCAAAGGTGGATCGGCTGGAGATCGATGCCCGGCTGGGAGAACATGAACGCGTGATTAAGGAGGCGTCCGCCCTCTCGGAGGCGGCATTGCCGGAAGAGCTGCGGCTGCGGCTTTTCACTGTTTTGGGAGCTGCGTATGCGGCCTCGGGGGTGCTTCCGGAGGCCCTCGAATGGTATCTCAAGGGATACCATGCCGCCCCCCCGGCCCAACAGGAGGCGTTTCTTTCCCGAATGGATGCCGTTATCGAAAGCATGGATGAATCGTCCGTCCGCGTGCTCGTGCAGCGCACGGACGATCCGGCATTGAAACAACGGTTTGTACTGGCCTTCGGGACCCGTGCCGCAGACGGAAAAGACCCGGAAACAGCCGTCGATGTGCTGTCAAACTTTTTGCGCCGATATCCCGAATACGACGAAGGCGGCAAGGTCGGGACACTCCTGGAAACCCTGTCTTCAAAGACGGCTATTGATCCTTACACGCTGGGATGCCTGTTGCCCCTGAGCGGATCCTACCGGACCATCGGACAAAAGGCCCTCAGGGGCGTCGAAATGGCCCTTTTGGATATCAATGCGGCGTCGAACGGTCCCCGGTTCAAATTGGTCTTCAAGGATAGCCGCTCCGATCCGGAAGCCGCTGTCGAGGGAATCCGCGAGTTGGATCAAAGCGGGGTCGCCGCCGTCATCGGTCCCATTGCCGAGGCGGAAGCCGCCGCCGAAGAGGCGCAAAAACGCAAGATTCCCATTGTGACACTGACGCAAAAGGAACGCGTGGCCCGGATCGGGGATTATATCTTCCGCAATTTCATGACACCCCGCATGCAGGTGGAGGCCCTGGCGGGCTTCTGTACGGAAAGGCTGGGAATTCGCCGGTTTGCCGTATTGTATCCCGAAGAAAGTTACGGGAAAACCTTCATGAATCTTTTTTGGGATGCGGTGACCGCCCGTGGCGGAACCCTGGTGGGGGTGGAATCCTATCCGGTGGACGAGACGGATTTTGCGGGTCCCATCAAGAAACTCGTGGGGTTGTATTATCCGGTTCCGGAAGAAATGGAACGCACGGTTGCAGTGGGAACCGCTCCGGAGGGATTCTTCGGGGGACCCGGGACGGCGGCCGCGGCGGCGCCGCCGGCGTTTCGAAAAAAAGGGGATCCGTATATCGATTTTGAAGCCTTGTTCATCCCGGATGCCCCGGGTAAAGCCGGGCTCATTTTACCCCAGCTCACTTTTTACGACGTGAAGCATGTGTATCTTTTGGGAACGAACTTGTGGCATTCCGAAAAGCTGATTCAAATGGCGCAAAAATACGCCCAAAGTGCCCTGATACCGGACGGGTTCGATGCGGACAGCACCGCAGAACCCACCAAGTCCTTTGTGAAACGATTTTCGTCCGTGTATGGTGAACGACCGGGCTTCATGGAAGCCGTGGCCTATGATACCGCCCGGATGCTTTTCCACGCCGCCGGGCAATCCCATGTCCGTTCCCGGGCCGGGTTGAGAAATGAAATCCTCGGACACACCGATTATCACGGTTTGACCGGGCCCACGGCCTTCAGCGCCGAGGGAGAAGCGCAAAAGAGACTCTTTCTTTTTCGGGTGAAAGGGGATCGATTTGTCAAACTCCGGTAAGGCACCGGGATCGGCCCGTTTATACCGTCTGGCGTACAACGGGATCGCATCCGGATTGTTTCTTGCCCTGTTTCCGCCCTTTTGGATGTATACCCGAATCACCGGCCGATATCGCCGGGGGATGGCCGAGCGCCTGGGGCGTTATCCGGAATTTATGCGGCGGCGAAAAAACGGGGCCACACGGATTTGGATCCATGCGGCCTCCGTCGGAGAGGCCGGCGTGGCCCTGTCCATTGCACGGGCCCTTGAGGGTCGGCTCCCCGGGTGCCAGTGGATCTTTTCCACCATTACGGAACACGGCCGCCGCTGGGCCGAACATCGGCTCAAAGAAACCCCCTTCAAATCCAGGACCACCTGTGTGTTCGCGCCCATTGATCTTGCGCTGACTGCCCGCCGCGCCCTGACCGCTTTGGATCCGGACGTTTTGGCCTGTGTCGAAACGGAACTTTGGCCCAATTGGATCATGGAAGCCTCCCGGATGGGAATCAAGACCGCCCTGGTCAACGGTCGCATCTCCGTGCGGTCCATCGACAGATACCTGAAGATCCGGCCCCTGATGCAAACCCTTTTGGCCCGGGTGGATGCGTTCAGCATGATCCATGAATCCGACGCCCGGCGGATTGCCCTGATGGGCGCGCCGACAAATCGCATCGAGATCCACGGCAACGCCAAGTTCGACATCCCCGTAGAAAACACCGCCGTGGTGGACCGGGGCGCCAACCGCGCGTTGTTCGGAGTCACGGACGAGACACCCGTTTTCATTGCCGGGAGCATCCGGGGGGAGGAAGATGCCATGGTTCTCAGCGCCTACGCCCGAATCGTGCGCCACGTTCCGGATACCGTGATGATTTTGGCGCCCCGGCACATGGAACGGGTCCCGCAAATCGTCCGGCGCACCCGTGAATGGGGATTTTCCTGTCAACTCCGGAGCACCCTCGGAGCGGACGCTTCCCGGCGGCGCGCACAGGTGGTGATCCTGGACACCATCGGTGAATTGCACGCTGTCTACGGTATTGCCGATGTGGTATTTTGCGGCGGAAGCTTGGTCCCCACGGGCGGGCAGAACGTGCTGGAAGCAGCGGTCTGGGGAAAACCGGTCCTGTACGGACCGTCCATGGAGGATTTTCAGGAAGCAAAAGAGATCCTCGACCAGACCGGCGGCGGCCTTCAGGTCAACGATACCGACGCCCTTGCCGAGGCGGCCCTGGATCTGTTGCAGCATCCGGATCGGGCCCGGGAAATGGGGCAAAACGCCCGGAAGGCCCTTGCCATGAACCGGGGGGCGGCGGAGAGACACGCCGCCGTCCTTTTCCGCCTGTTGACCGGAGCGCTTCCCGCAAGTCCCGCCTTTCAAGGCGGCGCCGGGGGAGGGGAACTTAAAAAGAAAAGCCCATGGAAAATGAAATCCTGATCCTGTTCGTGGAAG
>CAZQUR010000017.1:0-26803 GCA_964596535.1 uncultured Desulfobacteraceae bacterium | reverse complement strand
GACGTTGCGCGGGTTTTTGCCCATTTGCAGCAACTGCAAGAAAATCCGGGATGACAAAGGATATTGGAATCGGATCGAGGCTTACATCCAGGAGCATTCGGAGGCGCAATTCAGCCACAGCATCTGCCCCGAGTGCGCGAAAAAACTGTACCCCGAATTCTACGATGAATGAGTTTACCAAAAGTGAAATAAAGAAAACATGAAGGATTCATTGCGCACGGGGATTTCTTTCGGACTCACCTCTGCGGTCATCACCACGCTGGGCCTCATGGTGGGGCTGACCTCCGGAACCCACTCCCGGGTGGTTGTTCTGGCCGGCATTTTGACGATTGCCATCGCCGATGCCTTTTCCGATGCTTTGGGGATTCATATTTCGGAAGAAGCGGAAAATGTGCATACCCCCGCCCAGATCTGGATGGCGACCCTGGCGACGTTTCTGGCAAAATTTTTATTTGCCATGACCTTTTTGGTTCCGGTGATCCTTTTTTCCCTTTTCACCGCGGTTCTTGTCAGCATCTGCTGGGGGATGTCGATCCTGACGATCCTTTCCTACATCATCGCCAAAGCCCAAAACGAACCCCCGTGGAAGATCATCGGCGAGCACCTGGTGATCGGCACCCTGGTGATCCTCTTGACCCATTGGACGGGGAACTGGATCCGAACCCTGTGCACGTGATCCTTCAAGCCTTTTCGTAAAAAAAACGGCAAAGGGTTGCGGCGCGGGCAAAATCAGGTCTTTACGCGTTCATTGTTGCCCGGAAGGAAAAAAACCCGCCGGAATCCGGCCCAAGGGGACTCAGCGGCGTTTGAGGGATCCCTGTCCGGTGACCCCGAGCACATTCTGCCACAAACGCCCCCTGGGGAAGACCTGTTTCCGCCGCCCGGCCGATGCACTCATGGGGACATGCACGAAACGGTCGTTCCAGTATCCCAACATCATCTTGGTCTTTCCCGCCATCCCGGCATGGACGGCGTTTCGGGCCAGGGCGCTGCAGAAGATCCGATCGTTGGTGTTGGCCGGAAGGCTGCGGATCATGTAACTGGGGTCGATATACTTCAAGGAGATATCAATCTTCTGGGCGTTGAAATAGTCTGAAATGGTATCCTTCAGGAACAGGCCGATATCCTTCAAGCGGATGTTTCCGGAAGGGTCCCGTTCCGTGACCGCATCTTTGAAAAATTTCTGACCGGCCCCTTCGGCCACCACGATCACCGCGTGGGACCGCGCTTTCAGGCGGGCCCTCAACGATTCGAGGAGCCCGCCCGGCCCTTCCAGGTCAAAGTCCACTTCCGGAATAAGGGCAAAATTGACGTCCTGCTGGGCCAGGGTGGCGGTGGCCGCGATGAAACCCGAGTGACGGCCCATGAGCTTGATGAGCCCGATGCCGTTGGGATACCCCTCCGACTCCTTGTGGGCCCCCCGGATGGCCTGGGTGGCCACGTCCACGGCGGTATCAAAACCGAAAGAACGGGAGACGAGATAGATATCGTTGTCGATGGTTTTGGGAATTCCCACCACGGCGATTTTGAGGCCCCGTCCCGATATGGTGTCCGCAATTTTGGTGGCGGCCATCAGGGTCCCGTCGCCGCCCACCATGAACAGTATCCCGATGTTGAGGCGCTCCAGGCAGTCTACGATTTCATCGATGGGCTGAGGTCCCCGGGAAGAGCCCAGGATGGATCCCCCGGTTCCCAGAATATGCCCCACGGATTCGGGATTCAGGTGCACCAGGTCATGGTGGTACCGGGAGATAAATCCCTGGAGGCCGTATCGGATGCCGAAAATGTGGCGCACGCCGTATCCGTAGTGCAACTCCAGGACGATGGAACGGATGACGTCGTTGAGTCCGGGGCAAAGCCCCCCGCAGGTGACCAGGGCGCATCTCAGCTTGGACGGATCGAAGTAGACCTGCTCCCGGGGGCCGGCCAACTCAAAGGCCGCCAGGGGTTCCCCCCTTTGAATGAGGGTTTCCACCCGGACGAGGTTCACGTCCACCAGGACACGGTCGTAGTCCGTAATGAAGCATTCCTTAAAACGATCCCCTTTTCTCTGTTGCACCGGAGAAGGAATGCGGGAGGGCCCCAGGGAGGGAATCGCCGTTTCGGGGTATTCTTCGAGAAGCTCCAGGCAGTCGGTTTCTTTTTGGGTCATTGGATGTCGTTGAATTTGAAGGCGCCCTTTCCCAGGATATCATGCAGGTGCAGGATCCCCAAAATTTTCTTCTTCGCTCCCACGATCGGAAGGACGGTGATCTGGTGTTTTTCCATCAGGTTCAATGCGTTGTAGGCCGGGGATTCGGGTCCCATGGTCCGGGGGTTTTGGGTCATGACGGCTGCCACGGGAAGTTCCAGGAGGCGTTCCTCTTTGGCGATCCGCCGGCGGATATCCCCGTCGGTGATGATTCCGGCCAGGGTTTTTCCGTCCGACGCCACCACCAGGGTGACGCCGAGCTGAAGCCGGTTGATTTCCTCGATGGCTGCCGCCATGGCCGCCTCGATGGAAACCCGGGGAATGGAGTCTCCGGTAAGCATGAATTGCCGCACCTTGCAGGCCAGTCGGTGGCCCAGCTTTCCCCCGGGGTGAATGCGGGCGAAATCGCTCGAATTGAAGCGTCTTTTATTGATCAAGACCACGGCCAGGGCGTCACCGGCGGCCAGAAGCGCCGTGGTGCTGGCCGTGGGGGCCAGGCCCATGGGGCAGGCTTCTCTCGGAACGCCCACGTCGATGACGATATCACTGTTTTTGGCCAGGGTGGAACGGACGTTTCCGGTCAACGCGATGATGGTGCACCCGATTTTTCGGATGCTGGGGATGAGGATATTCAACTCGTCCGTTTCCCCGCTGTTGGACAGCGCCAGGAAGATGTCGTCCTTGCTCACCATGCCCAGATCCCCGTGCATGGCTTCCACCGGATGCAAAAACAGGGCGCGGGTGCCGGTGCTGTTGAGGGTTCCCACGATCTTCCGGCCCACGGTCCCCGATTTCCCGATCCCCGAGACGATGAGTCTGCCGGAACAGCGATAGATTGCCTCCACCATCTCGGCAAATCGCTCATCGATCCGTTCAGCAAGGGCCAGAATCCCCTCCGCTTCGATCTTGAGGACCGCCTTCGCCTTTTCGATGACCGGATTCGAAACGTTTATGTGATGCAAATTCGATTTCATCCGTGCAATTGAACCGATGATCGCGTATATTTCCCGCCGGCCGGGGCGAGAATTACGGCGCCCCCCGCCGGAGTTAATTCAAACAAGCATACCGCATGTTTGAAAACAGATCAACGACAATCCGGTCTTATTTTCGCATGTCATTGCCCAGAATTTTCTTGACAAAAGAACTTTGATTGATTATATTACCTAGTTTAAAAAATTGGTTTGCCTGCCGGGGGCGTCCCGGCTTTTTTTCATTTGAATACAAAGGAAAGGGGGTGATTCAGTTGGTTTGTGTAACGGTTCGAAACGGAAGGGACTGCCCGTTCATGACCAAGAAGGGGTGTTCTTTTAATGGCGGGATTTGCCATGAGATCGTGGAGCCATGCAACGGGTGCAGCCGCAAGATCGAATTTTCTTCCCGGTGGTACTGTACGGCATATCCGGATCCTTCTCAGAAATGGAAACACGGCAATTGCAACCTGGCCACGCACGTGGCAAAAGGGGCCGGGGCCGAGACGAAGGTCAAAGTGAATCCACTCAAAGCATCCAAACGCTCCGCAAGGTAAATGGGTTCCGATCTTACGGTAAACCCCGCCTGGTTGCCGGGCGGGGTTTTTTTATTCCCTTTTCCCCATTGTTTTTCCTTGACTCTCCTTTGCTCCCGTATATAAGAGTGCCCAACACCCCCGGGATGCGTCTTGCGGAAAAAATTCATCTGATGATGGTAAGGAGAGATTCCATGAACCCGATTGCCCAGGAACTCAACGCGGTCCTGTCCGCACAAAACCCGGTCCTTTTGGAAATGCTTTCCGATATGGGGAAGCGTCTTTTTTTCCCCAAGGGGATTTTGACGCAAGGCGCCGAGGCCAAGGAAAAGGCGTTTGCCGCCAACGCCACCATCGGGATCGCCATGGAACAGCATAGGATTATGCATTTTCCATCGCTCATGGATCAGGTGAATGCGATTCCCCCCGAGGAGTCCCTCACCTATGCGCCTTCCTTCGGAATCCCCGCCCTGAGAAATGCCTGGCAGGCAGAGCTTTTTGCGAAAAATCCCACCCTTTCCGGAAAACGGATCAGCCTTCCGGTGGTCACGTGCGGTGTCACCCACGGCGTCAGCACGTTCGCCGACCTGTGGGTCGACCCGGGAGACACCCTGGTGCTCCCGGACAAGATGTGGGGCAACTACAATATGATTTTTTCCGTCAAAAAAGGCGCAAAGATCGTCACGTTTCCCCTGTTTGCCGGAAGCGGCGGATTCAACCTGAACGGATTCGAAGAAGCGCTTCGAAAAGAAGCCGCTTCCGGAAAGGTGATCCCCATTCTCAATTTCCCCAACAACCCCACGGGGTATTCCCCGAACCGGGCGGAAGGGGAGGCCATTGTGAATATCTTACGGGGGCTGGCCGAAGAGGGGATCCGGGTGGTAGCGGCGTTTGACGATGCCTATTTCGGCCTCTTTTACGATGAGGCGGTCTTTCCGGAATCCCTGTTTGCCGCGCTGGCCCAGAGCCATCCCAACATCCTGGCGGTGAAACTCGACGGTGCCACCAAGGAAAATTTTGTCTGGGGACTTCGCGTCGGATTTATTACTTACGGTTGCAAGGCCGACGGCGACATTGCAAGCGTGTACGAGGCACTGGAGAAAAAGACCGCCGGGTGCATCCGCGGGACCGTCTCCAACGCGCCGCATCTGAGCCAGACCCTCCTGTTACGCTCCATGGGGGACCGCCGGTATGGAGCCGAGAAAAAGGAAAAATTCGAAATTTTGAAACAGCGGGCCCTTCGCGTCCGGGAAGTCCTCAAACAGGACCGGTACCGGGAGGCCTGGGAGGCGTATCCGTTCAATTCCGGGTACTTCATGTGCCTCCGGCTCAAAAAAGTGGACGCAGAAGCACTCCGGGTCCACCTCCTGGAAAAATACGGGGTCGGACTGATTTCCATCGGGGGCCGGGATCTCCGGGTGGCCTTTTCCTGCCTGGAGGAAGATGAAATCCCGGATCTTTTCGATCAGATTCTCTCCGGTGTCCGGGATTTGTCCTAGGGCGGAGCCTGATGACCGATTCGTCTTCCGCCCTTTCAAAGGATCGTCCGGGAATCGGGAAACGCCCCGCCTTCAACATCGCCCGTGCCGGAAAATGGACGGTCTATTATCTTCTCATCGGCGTTATTGCGGGGCTCGGTGCCATTGTCTTTCATTATCTGTGTCAGGTGGGACTCCACCTGTTCCTCGACTTCATGGCCGGATACCGGCCCCCGGCCCCTGCGGGAGAGCACCATCTTTTTGCACCCACCCAGACCCCGTTTACTCGATATATGCTCCTTTTGGTTCCGGCCCTTGGGGGACTTTTAAGCGGTGCCCTGGTGTACACCTTTGCGCCGGAAGCAGAGGGACACGGCACGGACGCCGCCATCGACGCCTATCACAACAAGGCCGGTTTCATCCGGGGTCGGGTGCCCATCATCAAGACCCTCGCGTCCGCCATTACCTTGACGAGCGGCGGGTCCGGCGGACGGGAAGGCCCCATCGCCCAGATCGGTGCCGGATTCGGCTCTTTCCTGGCCACCACGCTCAAACTTTCGGACCGGGAACGTCGGATCATGATGGCCGCCGGGATCGGCGCCGGGGTGGGGAGTATCTTTCGGGCGCCGTTGGCCGGGGCCCTTTTTGCCGCGGAGGTTCTTTACCGGGATCCGGAATTCGAATCCGAAGTGATCATTCCGTCGGGTGTCGCCTCCGTGGTGGCCTATTGTCTCTTCTGCCTGGTATTCGGGTGGGGGTCCCTTTTTCAATCCCCGTATTTCAAGTTTCAAAATCCCGTGGAACTGGGCCCTTACCTGATCCTCGCCCTGGTGCTTTCGGCAACCGGCGCTTTGTACGTCAATGCCTTTTACGGCGTCACCCGATATTTTAAGAGGTTGCACATCCCCAACCACTTCAAGCCGGCCGTGGGAGGACTGTGTACCGGGATCATCGGATTTTTCCTTCCCCAGACCCTGGCCTTCGGTTACGGTTTCGCCCAGATGGCCTTAAACGGGGAGTTGACCATCCCGTTTCTTTTGGCATTGGCCATCGGGAAGATCTTCACCACCTCCTTTTCCATCGGATCCGGGGGAAGCGGCGGGGTGTTCGGCCCTTCGGTGGTCATCGGCGGCGCCATGGGAGGGGCCGTGGGAAAGGTATTCCACGGGATTATGCCCGGCGTCGTCACGGAACCCGGAGCCTTCGTGGTGGTGGGCATGGCCGGATTCTTCACCTCCGTTTCCAATACCCCCATCTCCACCATCATCATGGTCAGCGAAATGACCAATTCCTATCATCTGTTGCTTCCCAGCCTCCTGGTATGCTCCGTGGCCTACCTGACCTCCAAACATTGGACCATTTACGAAAAGCAGGTGAAAAGCCGCATCGATTCTCCGGCGCACGCGGGGGATTTTTTCGTGGATATTCTCCAGGCCATCCGTGTTCAGGACCTGTTGCATCGGGTCAAAAAAGTCCAGGTGATTCCGGAAGACATGCCCTTTTCCGAGTTCAAGCGGTTTTTTTCCGCCACCACCCAGCACTATTTTCCGGTCATGGACCGCAATGGACGGTTCATCGGGATTTTTTCGAGCAACGATGTAAGAAGCGTCCTTTTCTCCCAGGAGATCGAAGACCTGGTGGTGATGAAGGACATCGGCACCTCGGATATCATCACCACCGCCCCTTCCGATGATCTCAACTCGGTGCTTCAGAAGTTCACCCAGAAAAATATCGACAGCCTTCCGGTGGTGGAAGAAGAAGACCCCGGAGTCCTCGTCGGGATGCTGAACCGCCGGGAGGTCATCGCCTTTTACAACCAGCGCATCCGGGAAATGAAAAACCGCGCCGGCGATCAATAGGTGATGGAATCGTAAAAAGGCTTGAGCGGCGCTCACAAAAGCCTTTTTACGATCTTGTCAATAGGTGACGCGTTTCAGGATCAGACCCCGGGGTGGGGCCGTGGGACCGGCGAGACGGCGGTCTTTTGAAAGCAGGATTTGGTCCACTTCCTCGGGGCGGCGTTTTTCCAGGCCCACGGATACCAGGGTTCCCACCATGTTCCGCACCATCGCCCTGAGGAATCCGTCGGCGCAAAATTCAAACACGATGAACCCGCCCGGCGCCTTGGAAATCGTTGCTTTCGTCAGGGTGCGCCGGGTGTGGGATCGGGGGCTTCCGGCCCCTTCAAAAGACTTGAAATCGTGGGTGCCCAGAAGATGCGCCGCGGCTGAACGCATGGCGGCCACATCCAGGGGCTTTCGCACATGCCAGGCATAATTCCGGCCGATGGCCCCCCGGATGGGGCGGTTCAGGATGCGGTACTGGTAGGTCTTGGCCCGGGCGTGGTACCGGGCGTGAAAGTCCTTTTTTACTTTCACCACCCGATGGATCACGATGTCCCCGGGCAGGAGACTGTTGAATCCGGACAAGAGGGTTTTCGGGGAAAGGCGGGTTTTACTGTGAAAATGCGCCACTTGCCCCAGGGCGTGAACGCCGGCGTCGGTTCTTCCGGAACCGATGACGGTCGCTTTTTGTCCGGTCATGGTTTCCAAAGCGGCTTCGATTTCCCCCTGAACGGTGGGCTGGTGCTTCTGCCGCTGCCAGCCGTGGTAGGCGGTGCCGTCGTATTCTATCAGGAGTTTGAAATTGGGCATGACAGGCAGTCGGGTTGCGTTTTCCAAAAGGATTTTCGTCTTGTTCTTCTATAGACGGTCGCATCGCACATCGGCTAAAAGAGACTCCAGGGTATCATCGATGGCGGATAAAACGGCATGAATGGGAATCGTTCGGCTGCAGGCCCGGCAGCGGAAAAAAACCCGCCGTCATGTTTTTTCCAGCACCAGGTCCTGGCGGCATGAAGGGCATTTTACCGGAAGCGGTTCCATTTTTAACGTGTAATCCTTTCGGGTGTTTTATACTTCTTGAACAGGTTTTTTTATCATGTGGGATTTGTCGCGTGAAATCAAGCCCCATTTAAAACCGTGTTTGTGCCGGCATCGCCGTTTCAGCAGCCCGAGATTGACAAGAATCCCTTTTTTGATAAAGTACGCCAAACGAAAAAAGGAAGCATCAATCATCCATGTTACCCAAAGGATTTCGGGCTGCCGGTCTTTGCGCCGGCATCAAGGGAACGGAAAAAAAAGATCTCGGCCTGTTGCACGCTGACGTGCCTGCCAATGCGGCCGGGGTGTTCACCACCAACCGGGTCCAGGCCGCACCGGTGGTGCTGGATCAAAAGCGGATTCGTTCCGGACGGTGCCGGTCCATCATTGTGAACAGCGGAAACGCCAACTGCTGCACCGGTCCAAAGGGGATGCAGGACGCCGAGACCATGACCCGGTGCACGGCTTCCGCCCTGGGCGTTGAAGCGGAGGAAGTCCTGGCGGCCTCCACCGGTGTCATCGGGGAACCCCTTCCCATCGAAAGGATCGAAAATGCCATTCCCGAACTGGTGCGCCGACTCCGGCCGGAGGGCTTTCTTGACTTTGCCGAGGCGATTCTCACCACGGATACCCGGCCCAAGGTGGTATCGAGAAAAAGTGTGCTGGGTGGCGTGGAATACACGGTGACGGGTATTGCAAAGGGTGCGGGGATGATCCATCCGCACATGGCCACACTGCTGTGTTTCGTGTGCACGGATCTCGAGGCGCCGGCAAAGAATCTCCACCGGGCGCTTTTTCGTTCGGTGGAAGGGTCTTTGAACCGCATCAGCATTGACGGCGACATGAGTACCAATGACACGGTTTTGATCCTGGCAAACGGCGCTTCCGGAGCCACCCTGGCCGGTGACGCCTCCCTGGGGAATTTCCAGCGCATTCTGGACGATGTCTTGAAAACCCTCGCCCGGGACCTTGTCAGAGACGGGGAGGGGGTCACCAAAGTGGTGGAGATCATCGTGGAAGGGGCTTTGTCGGCCGGAGACGCCCACCGGGTTGCGGAAACGGTGGCCACATCGAGTCTGGTAAAAACCGCCCTGTTCGGAGAGGATGCCAATTGGGGCCGGATACTGGCGGCCGTGGGCCGCGCCGGTGCCTGGGTGGATCCGGAGAAAATCGATGTTTTTTTCAATGATGTGCGCCTGGTGAAAGGCGGGGTCGGATGCGGAAAGACGGCCGAGGCCGAGGCGACCCGGGTGTTGCACCGGCCGGAATTTTGCCTGAAAGTCTCGTTGGGACAAGGCTCCGCCGCCACCGCCATCGTCACCTGCGATCTTTCCGTGGACTACGTCAGGATCAATGCCCATTATCGGAGTTAGCCCGGTCTTGCCCCGGCGTTTTTACTCCCGCCGAATTTCAGATGAAAAAACGGAAATGCCGCGGATTCGCCTTCAGAAATTTTTATCCAACGCCGGTGTTTGCTCCCGTCGGAAAGGAGAGGCGTTGATCGAAGCCGGCCGCGTGGCGGTGAACGGCGATATCGTCACGACGCTGGGAACCCGGGTGGATCCGGAAAAAGACCGGGTGACGGTGGACGGGAACCCCGTAAAAACGGGGGAACCTCCGTTGTATATCGCATTGAACAAGCCCAAAGGCGTGATCAGCAGTTGCCGGCAGTCGGGGCGGCGGGTCGTTCTCGACCTGGTCCCGGTTTCCGCGCGGCTTTTTCCCGTGGGTCGCCTCGACAAGGATTCCACGGGGCTTTTGATTCTGACCAACGATGGAGAAATCCACCACCGGTTATTGCATCCGTCTTTCGATCACGAAAAAGAATACGAAGTGGTCACGAGAACACCCGTGGAAGACGACGCCCTGTTCCAGATGGCGGCGGGCATCCCCCTGAAGGAGGGTCGTACCCGGCCGGCACGCATCCGGCGTATTTCGGAAAACGCTTTTCGTATCGTGCTCAAGGAAGGGAAAAAACGGCAGATCCGGCGTATGGTGGAAGTCCTCGGAAACCGGGTGAAGGAACTGAAACGGATCCGGTTTGCGGGAATCGATTTGGGGAAGCTTCCGGAGGGAAAATGGCGATATCTGACGACCCGAGAGATCCGGCGCCTCACCGCGGCGGCAGGGCGGTCCATCGCCCAGAGGCCTCCGACGCGCCCTGCGGGTGAGATATAAAATGAGTCGAAACCGACGATTATCCTTGTTACGGAGGAGTGATGGGGGATTCAGGCAAAAAAGCCTTGAAAAGACCGGTCGCCTCAAAGTAAATCAAGGCGTGGACGGGAGAGGTGCCGGATGGTGACATTCGAGTCTTTGATCCAGCGGAAGGATCGCTTTGCCGTGGTGGGCCTGGGATACGTGGGACTCCCCCTTGCCGTGGCCATGGCACGGCATTTCGATGTGGTGGGATACGACTTGAAGGCGGATCGCATCGCCGAACTGCGCTCCGGATGGGATCGAACCCTGGAAGTGTCCAGGGAAGAGATGACGGAAGTGCGGCTGGAATACACCAGCCGCCCCGACGATCTGGCCGCCTGTCGTTTTGTCATCGTGGCGGTCCCCACGCCCATCGACGGCTACCGGATCCCGGATCTCAATCCCTTGAAAAGCGCTTCCCGAACCGTGGGAAACCAACTGAACAAGGGAAGTTGCATCGTATACGAATCCACGGTTTTCCCGGGGGCCACCGAAGACGTTTGCATCCCGATTCTGGAAGAAGCCTCCGGCCTGAAGTTCGGGAAAGACTTCACGGTGGGGTATTCGCCCGAACGGATCAACCCGGGAGACCGGCAACACCGCCTCGAAACCATCGTCAAGATCGTTGCCGGGAGTGATGCGGAAACGACCGCCCTGTTGTCTCGGGTCTACGGAAGGGTCGTTTCCGCGGGGATTCATCCCGTATCTTCCATCAAAGTGGCCGAAGCGGCCAAGGTCATCGAGAACACCCAAAGGGATTTGAACATCGCCTTGATGAATGAGCTGTCCATGATTTTCGACCGGATGCATATCGACACCCGGGAGGTGCTGGAGGCGGCGGGGACCAAATGGAATTTTTTGCCCTTCGCGCCGGGTCTGGTGGGGGGGCATTGTATCGGCGTGGATCCTTATTACCTGACGTTCAAGGCGGAATCGCTGGGGTACCATCCGGAAATGATCCTTGCCGGACGGCGCATCAACGACAACATGGGAAAATACGTGGCCGAGCGCACCGTGAAACTCCTTATTGAAGAAGGGCGCCAGGTCCGGGGATCCTCGGTGGCCGTCCTCGGGATCACCTTCAAGGAAAACGTTCCGGACATCCGCAACACGAAGGTGGTGGATATTATTCATGAACTTGAAGCATACGGCATTCGCGTGCGGATCCATGATCCCTTGGCGGATCCCGATGAAACCTTGGAATACTTAGGGATACGCCTCGAGGAACTGGACGCCCTGTCCGGCGTGGATGCGGTCATCATGGCGGTGATCCACGCCCACTACGCGCAGATGGGGCTGGAAAGGATCGCCGGTCTGTGCGCCAATGCCACGCCGTTGCTGGTGGACGTCAAGGGCGGATTCGATCCTGCCGAAGCCGAGAAAAAAAGGATCCGTTACTGGCGGCTATAGAGGAAAGTCACTTGAAACCCCATCAAAAAGGGACGTCTTTGGCGCTTGAAACAATCTTGACCGTGATCGGCCAGGGCGCATGGAACGGCGGGACCCTTGTGGATAATTCCGCCTTTGAAAACAGGAAGATGTTTTTCAAGGGAAACATCCCCGTCACCAACAGCACCATCCAGTCGCGGATCGGTATCCGGACCCGGGTGGCCGCGCCTCCCCATGAGCGGATCGGGGTGGCGGCGCTGAAAAACCTTCTCGATACCGGCGTCGTGGATCCCAAACGGATCAAGGTCCTCATCGGTGCCACCAACGTGGGGGAGGATAAATTCGATCGGGGTCCTTTGATCCGATATCCCTATGAAATCGTGAAAGAGGCGTGCCCCGGGGCCCTGGTATTCGATCTGTACGCCGGCTGCCCCGGATACAATGTGGCCGTGGAGCTGGCCTTCATGCTCTCCTTGAGCGGCGTCCTGGCCCCGGGGGATGTCACGGTGATCGTGGGCGCGGAGAACATCCACCGGGCCCAGGCGTTCCGGCCCGACGACACGGCCCATATCATCTTCGGCGATGACGCCATGGCCACGGCCCTGGAGACCCGGGGCGTACCGACGCCGGAGGGGCGGTACGCCTCGAAAGCGCTTCCCGGTTTCAGGGTGCAAAAGGATCCCATATCCGAAATCGCCGCACGACTCTTACCCCTCATCGGATCCGAACCCCTGGACGGGCTGATCCTGGACCATCACCTGGGAAGCATCGTGAATCGTATTCCGGCCACGGCGGCGAGGATCCAACATGCCCTGGTGGCGCAGATGCATCCGGATGCCGTCCAAAACGGACGTTTTATCCGGTTTAAAGACGCACTCGATTTTTACGATCATCATGCCTCTTTTTTCGCCTTTGATATCATGTCCCTGGAGTCAAAACCCCATCTGGTGGAATCTGTTGCCGGGGCCTATGTCCGGTCCGGGAAGTACCAACGGGTGGCGTCGGTCTTTTTATCCAGGGACCTTGAAGTCCGTATCGCCCTTCATGAAGGGACGGGGTATGTCTTTCAGGCGCCGGAAAAAGGCATCATCGATACACTGACGCGAACGCACGGGTGTTTTGCCGATTATATCCACGTTTCCCTGGATGCGGACGGCGTGTTCGGGAAGATGGACGGGAAAGGAGTCTTTTTATATGCCACCCGGAGCGCGCCGGGGCATCTGTCGCGCCTGCTGGCGCCTCACGGGCTCACCCTGGCGGATGTGGACCTGTTGATCGAACACCAGGCCAATTTCGCCATCATCCCCATGACCCTGGAGCAGGTTTTCAACAGCGGCCCCGCGGACGTGAAAGAGACGGTGGCGGATTTTCTGGCCAACAATATGGCCACCAACATTCATACCCGGGGCAACTGCTCGGTGGTCTGCATGCAGCGCCTCCCGTATGATCTTCAGCGGGGCGCGCTGGAGCCGGACACGATCCAGGGGTTCGGAATCAACCAAAACCTGGAAAAACTCAGAAGGGCCAAGAGGATCGTAAACGATAGCGTCGGGGCCGGGATGACCCGGAGTGCCTTCTTGCAGCGCTGTTAAAGGCCGCTGTTTTCAGCAGCAGACGCTTTTCCCGGAAGTATGGGGATCCGCGATTCCGGTCTTTTGCGGTTCGATGATACAGCAGCAGGAATCGTTTTTCCGGCCCAAAGCCGTATTGATGACGGCGGCGGCGCAGCCCACCCCCGTCTGCACCGCGATGGCTTCCACGGGGCAGTTTTTCGCGCACGCGCCGCATTCCATGCAGGAATCCCGCCGCAGGATCACCGCATGCTCCTTGTTCATGCCGAATACGGCGTGGGGACAGACGATCCGGCACATCCCGCAACCGATGCACCGGTCGGCATCCAGAGTCAACGTGACCACGTTTTTAAGGTACATCAGTTCCTTCATGGGCTTGTCCCTTCCCTGTTTGGGATCAGGCCGTCCATTTTGCACCGATCCATAACAGGAGACCGAGGATCCCGGCCCCGATTTCCAATGGTACGGCCCACTTCATCTCCTTTTTCACACCCGAAAGGGACGTATAGGTGGATGCACCCGTAAAGTTCATGCCGAAAAACGCGGAGACCGCGGTGATGATGAAAAACCATGCCGCCAATTCAAGGCGCCGGGGGATGATCCCCATTTCCGGAAGATAGTAGACTAAAAAGATCAAAAAAACAAGGGCGCCGGCAACCGCACCTTTGAGGGAAAAAGCGCGCCCCGGAAGCCACGGAAGCAGCACGGGTGTCAGGACGGTTCCGGCCAAGACCGCGCCGGTAAGGGCGCCGGCAATCAGCGGGATTCCCCGGATCGCACCGCCGAAGAATCCATTGGAATCCAAGAGACCGTTTGCGATCAAAAACAAAGGGAGGGCCAAGGCCATATATTTTACGGCGGTGACGAGTTCCACAGGGATCACCACCATCCGTTCCGGAAGCGTGAAGCTCTTTTTCCGCATCGCGGGTGTTGCTTTCCATCCCGATTTTAGAAAGGGGATCAGGTCGGCGGCCCGAATGGGCCCGAAAAGGGCCTTGAATCCGGATTTTTTTTTCACGTCGTGGACCGCGACGCCGGGTGCCCCCAGCTGGGGTAAAAGCACATTGCGATGGGAAACGATTCTTTCCAGACCCGAGGATGCAATGCGGGCGGCCAGTTCGTCCGTGGAAAAAGTCCCTTTTCCGGCGGCGCACCAGACATTGATTCCTTGGGTGTCCAAAACGAGAATCCAGGCATCGAGGTCGAAAAGCGCGCTCCGGAGGGCGTCGAAACTCAATTTATAGTTGGCCGTGACCAGGACCACCGCATCGGGACCCGGACGGCCCAGGGCATAGAGGCCGGGTTCCACGCGGTAGTGCATGCGGCCGATTCCCCACCGGGCCTTGACGCCTCCCCATCGATCCCCCGGTGCGAGGCGGTGGGAGACCATCGGGACCTGTCCGGCCGCAGTGTCCATATGCCCGGTGATAAAGGGCTGCGAAAAGATCGTCCGGCCCTCCCGAGCCGTACCGCCGCCCCCTCAGCAGGATTCTCTTGCGGCCGGTTCCGGTGCGCGTTCGAAAATATCCATAAGATGTGAAGTCCTTTTTCTTACATGTCTTCTGCAATGGAGATGATGCGATCCCCCAGCATGTGGACGTAACTTCCCATTTCGTTGTCGTACCAACCGTAGACCACCGCCTGGGTCACGGGTACCCGGATCTGATGGTCCGGGAGGGAGGAGACGATCCTGGCGTCCAGCCCAGGAACCGTTTCGAGATCGATGGCGACCTCTGCGGTGCGGGTGTGGGTTTCATGCCCTTCGATGATGGCCGCCGCGGTGGGGTAGCCGATGATATCGCAGGAGACGTTCTGGTTTTCCGTGTAGTGAAGATATCCTTTGGGATCCGATTCCGCTGCCTGACGGTAGACGGCGTTGATCCTCTCTTTGCGGATGGCGTTTCCGGACAGGTCCTCCTGCAGGTTCACGACCAGGATGATGAGGGATCCCGTGGTGGTGGGTATGCGCACCGATTCGGCGATGATGCCGATGCGCTGCATCTCCGGGATCACCAGGCCCAGGGTATTGGCGGCCCCGGTGGTGGTCAAAATGATGTTATTCATGATGCTGCGGTTTTTTCGAAGATCCGTTTTACCGGCCTTGGGAAGCCGATCAAGGACTTCCTGGGACCCGGTAGCGGCGTGCACCGTCGCCATGGAGGCGGAAAGGAGTTTTTTCGGTCCGAAATGATCCAGAATGGGCTTGATCATATGGGCCAGGCACGTGGTGGTGCAGGAGGCGCTGGAGATGATCCGGTGGCGCCTCGGATCGTAGGCATGGGGGTTGATCCCCATGACCGTCGTGACCGCGTCTTCGGGCATGGCGGTCCTTTTATCCTTGATCTTGAAGGGGGCGGACACGATCACTTTTTCGGCCCCGGCGGCAAGATGACCGTGCAAGGACCCTTTGGGATGATCCTCGGGAAGAGACGGGTCCAGGAACTGACCCGTGGTATCCACCACGAGCCGAACCCCGTGATCCCGCCAGGCAATCTCCTCCGGGTTCCGGTGGGTCCTGAGGAAGGTGACCCGGATGCCGTCCACATGGAAGGTTCCGGCGTTTTCGTCGATGCCTGTAATGAGGGGATCGGCGGTGCTGCCGTAAAGCCGGGTATGCAGCATCCCGTAGGTGGAATCCCGCTCCAGGTAATGGGCGATATCCTTCAGGGATGTCCCGGCCGGTCTTCCGATGTTGACCACCAGTGCTTTAAAATGCCTGCGGGCCACTTGATCCCACAGGGTGAGCTTTCCGATTCTTCCCAGGCCGTTGATACCGAGTGTTGGGGCTTGAGAATCCTCAACCATGGTCATCCCTCCTGTCTTATCCGGTGATGGTTGGACCTTCTTCGGTGCCGTTGTCCTTTGCAACGGGTGCATTGTTCATCACCGGCACGAGGCCTTTATAAACGGAACCTTCCCTGCCGTCGATGCTGATGAAATCCCCGGACCGGATGACGGTGTCATTCAACCGGCACATTTTTTCCCTTTCGTAACAGGCTAAAACGTTGCATCCCACGACACACGTCTTCCCGAGACGATATGCCACGACGGCGGCATGGGAGCTGACCCCGCCCCGTGCCGTCAGCAAACCGTCGGCGGCGTGGATTTCACGGATATCGTCCGGAACCGTATCGGACCGGATCAGGATGAGGAGGGTATCCGGTTCCAATCGCCGCCAGTGGTGGATTTCCTCCAGGCTGAAGACCGCACGGCCGGCCATGGCGCCCCCTCCGGCGCCGAGGCCGTGGCCCAGGTATCGATCTTCGCTGATGTGGGTGAAATCGAAAGAAACGGTTTCCGGCTGTTCCCGGACGAACATATCCCGGGCTTGCAATATATATAAGTCCTTTGAAGACGGGGACTCGAAAGTGAATTCGATTTCCTGGGGTCCCCATCCTTTCTTGTGGATCAGATCGTTGGCCCACCGCTCCAGGGTATGATAGATTTCCGGGAAATGGGTTTCCAGAGTCGTATCGGTGTCCCTGAGTTCCGAGTCCTGTTGGCGGATGGAGATGGGGAGCGTCCGCACCAACCCCAGGGCCACATCTTCTCCCTGGTTCCGCGTGGTAAAGTCTCCCCAGAGGCCGAGGGTCTCTCCGGACCAGCGGGGATTGTGCGTAAAGAGAACCCCGCTTCCGGAGCTTTCCGCAAGATTCCCGAAGACCATGGTCTGAATGGTGACGGCGGTTCCCCAATCGTCGGAAATCCCTAAAATCCGGCGATAGGCCTTGGCCTTATGGGAATTCCAGGAATCGAACACCCGTTGTATGGTCACCGTCAGTTGTTCAAAGGGATCTTCGGCGATTTGAATGCCGATATCCAGAATCGATTTCTTGTATGCCAACGCCACGGAGCGCATTTGATCTCCGCTGAGGTGGCGCTTGAATGGAATCTCCAGGTATTCCTTGAAATTGTTGATGATGGCGTCGAAATCATCCCGGTCCATCCCGAAGGACATGCCGTAACACTGTAAAAACCGGCGGTAATTATCCCAGGCCAACCATGGATTTCGGGTGGTCCGGGCGATGCCTTCGGCAATCGCTTCGTTCATGCCCACATTCAAAAAGGTGTCCATCATGCCCGGCTGGGAAATGGAGGAACCGCTCCTGACGGCAAAGAGAAGGGGATTTTTCGGGTCCCCAAAGGTTTTCCCCGTCAGCCGCTGCAAATATCGCAGGTGGAGACGGAGTTGTTCTTCCAGGTTTTTTTTGGCCGGCGGGAACCCGTTGATGACTTCCCGGAACCGGAACGCCTCGGTTGTGATGATAAATCCCGGGGGGATCGGAAACCCGAAATTATGCAGTTTGACCAGGTTGAACCCCTTGTTTCCCAGATAAATCACCCCCAAAACACGGCTTTTGGGCTTGTTGATGGCCATCATGGCCCGTTCCGGATCGTACAGGAGGAGCTGATGCAGCTTGTCCTTGGGCAGTTGGTTGGCCTGGTGAAACAGGGTACTCAGGATGCGGCTGATAAAAAGATCCAGCTGCGGGAGTCCCGGAGAAAGGGCGATGCGGTCCCGGAAAAAGATTTCCGACACCCGATGCATCATATTATCCGGGTTAGGATCCCGTTTCTGGGGCAGGTATTTGGGAAGGACCTGCTCCATCGAAAGCCGGGATAAGACCCGGTTTAAATCCTGTTCATAGACAGTGTTGAAATAATCGTGAATCACATTGGAGACGCTCTGGGACAAGCCCTTGAAGATGTCCAGGTACTGGGTGAACGTGAAGCCCTTCACTTCCAGGGAATGGGAGATAAGATCCAGGTGGCGTTCCATTTCAAGGGAAGAGATGCCGTCCAGTTCCAGGGCTTTTTCGAAAAGAAGCAGCACATCGTAAATCTGATAGAAGGTGGCCTTGGTGATGAGGCTGAAATCGAATTGATGGATGATTTCCTCGAACAGGGTGTTGGCCAGACTTTCCAGGCGGAAGGAAAGACCCAGGGCATCGAACTTGGGTTCCCGGTAGCTGCCGTAGGTGGAAGGAATGTCCACGGTAAAATGACGTTTTTTATAGATATCCTCCTTGGCCTCATAGGTTTTTTCGGACAATATGATGCCCTTGAGCCCTTCGAGATAGCTTAAAATACCGAAGAGTTTTTTCTTTAGATTGGTTTCGGCCAAAGCGTGTTTCAATTGTTGGATATCCGGGAGGAATTCGTCGTTGAGATGCGTTAAGTATCGATCGAACTCGATGAAATTGAAGCTGTATTTTTGAACCAAAAGGCGGTAAAAATCGACGGCCAGGCGAAATCGGCGGCGATCCGTATCCGTTACGGAATCGATCTGCTCGAGGCGTTCTCCCAATTGTCCGTCTTTTATCGAAAGCAATTTTTCGACACGGTCGACCCCTTCTTTCCCCAGAGCCGTCATAATCTCGTGAAAGCCGTCGATATAGGGCCCCTCGGTTTCGATTTGTTCAAAGATGCCGGGAGGGAGGAAGGGCTTCAAGCCCGCTTTGTCCCGGGTGGTCCAGAACCGGAAGACGGCTTGAATGAATTGGACGATCTGGTTGCTGCTTTCCACGTGGCTTTGTTTTCTTAAGAAATGAATCAGCAGGTCTTTCCGGTGCGCCAGTTCATCGATTTCCGTGGAAATGTCCCGCAATGGGCCTTCGGCCCCGATGTCGTTGAAGAAGACGGGCATCAGGCGGGCCAACTGTTTCACGAGATGGTATACCGGCCCGATGTCCGCATTTAACAGCCGGGTGATGTCCCGGGGGAATAGATCCGTATCTTTAATGAACACGCCGGAAAGGGATAAATAGATCACCAGGCAGGATAGGAGTCGAACGGATCGTTTCGGATTGAGTTCCACAAGCTCCAGCCACGTCCGGATATTGAGGAGATGGGCGCTGTTGGATCGGATTTGCCAATCGTCTCCCACACCTGAAACGCCCGGCGTCTGAAATCCCAGGTCGATGACGGAATCGATGAAAAACCGGATGAGTCCCGGGTCTTCGGTTTGATAAACCCCTTTTCCCATGTTCAAAATGCCGCTGAGGGCGGAGGAGGGGTATTTTTCGATGCTGTCTTTCAGGATCACAAAGGTCTGCCGGATGAGCTTTTCGAGGTTCCAGCCCTTTTCATGCTGGATAAGATGCCCGACGGTTTGGTTGATTTCCCGCAAGGTTTCTTCATGCAGATCGGAAAGCCCGGGAAGGTTCATGATCTGAAACAAAAAGACGAGTTTCCATCCACGCCCGCGCCCCCGAGAGGCGCCGACTTCCTGGAGGCGTCCCGGGATTTTCCGGTAGACCTCCACGATCTGGTTGAATCCCGGAAGGGTGAGGAGCCGCTGAATCCTTTCCCGGAAGTTTCCGGAACCGGAATCATTCAACGCTTCCAGGCCTCGCGCAAGTTCCCGGAGGCGGTCGTGGGAAACCTCGTTAAAAAGATGCGACAGGTCGCGGGGAGGGTCTTCCTCCAGGAGCTCTTTTTCCAGTCGGGTTTTCACATCCGGTTCGCTCAACCAGTAGGTATAGGTCTGTGCAAAATAACGACGCAGCAGAAGGTACGCCGGCTCGAGGTTGCCCACCGTTTCTTCGGGATAGCGCAGCAAAAATTCGCCGTGTTTTTTAAGGGAATAATAACTTTTAACGAAAAGAAAAAAGGAGGGATCATCGAGCCGTCGGATGGTGTTGAAGGCGCTTCGAATCACCGGCGCAAACCGCTCGACGGCCGGTCCGGCCTCCTTGATGACTTTTTGCAGATACAGCAAAAGGTTGTCCACGGCCTCCGGATGAACCTCCGGGGTCCGGTGCTGTTGTAAGGCATTAAAGAAAATTTCGATGAAACGCTGTACCCCTTGATCTCCCTTTGGATGGTTTTTAAAGACATGGAAGTAGTCCAGGGCGTAGGTCCGAGCTTCGTTCACGATGAACTGCCAGTTACGGTAAGGATGGGAAAGTTCCCTCAGCAAGGTGTTCAGCCCTTCCGCCAATCCGTAATACCGCTCCATGATCTCCTGGATGACCCGGTACTTGGGATCGATTTGTACATCCACATGGTAGTCGGCCAAATTGACTTCCAGGGCTTTGGATTGCATCATGCCGCACTCCTTGATGAAAAATGAAATGTGAGTAAAATATTATAACAACGGGGACCGACATTTTCAAGGAAGTTCCCTTTCGGATGCTTTCCGGTCTTTTCTCTGAAGTCCGAAGGTCCTTGATCCGAAAATCGTCATGGATTATAGTCTTTTTTTCTTTTAAGGAAGGGATAAAAAGACCGCCATGCCCATCTACGAATACCGGAGTGTGGATCCAAAAAAAGAATGCCCTCGATGCCGGGGCCCCTTTGAGATCCTGCAAAAGGCGGCAGACACGCCCCTGAGGCGTTGCCCCGAGTGCAACGCCCCGGTGAAGAAGATTATCTCCCGCTGCTTCGGCCTCGTGGCGGAAACACCTGAGGCCGTAAAACAAACCGAGAAAAAGATCCGGGAGTACGAGCAAGCCGGCATGTGGAGCCATGCGGCTGAATTGGCGGATACCCAGGCCGAAAAGACAAAAGACAAAACATTAAAATCCCGGGCCCTGGAGGATTACCGGAAAGCCGGCCATCCTGTGGATTCATTGACGCCGGAATAGCCGTTTTCTTCCGGATCCGTTTCTTAAGGCTTCATTCGACCCGGGAAAGGATCGCCGCAGAAACCATGCACATCCACTGGCGAAATGTGTTGCCCCTGGCAGGATGGGGGCATCGATACCATCGGATCCTCTTCAAGGCGGATCTGACGGCCGGGTTGACGGTGGCCGTAGTGGCCGTCCCCCAGTCCATGGCCTATGCTCTCATCGCGGGCCTGCCGGTTCAGTATGGGCTTTATGCCTCCATTTTGCCCACCCTGGTGGGGTGCTTGTGGGGAAGTTCGGCCCACCTCATCACCGGCCCCACCACCGCCGTTTCCCTGGTGGTCTTCAGCGCTCTGACAGGCCTGGCGAACCCGGGGACAGCCGAGTATATCGAGTTGGCCCTGGTGCTCACATTCATGGTGGGGCTGATCCAGCTGGTGATGGGCTTCGCCCGTCTGGGGAACCTCCTCAATTATATCTCCCATTCCGTCATATTGGGATTCACCGCCGGCGCCGCCGTCCTCATCGGCTTCAACCAATTGCCCTCGCTGCTGGGATTGAACTTCAAAAAAAGCCCGCATTTCTATGAGACCCTCCTCCGGGTGGCCACCCATCTGGACCAGGTCCACGGGATCACCCTGGGCCTCGGGCTGATCACCTTGGGAATCATTCTCTTGCTTAAAAAATTCCGCCCGGCATGGCCGGGGACCCTGGCAGCCATGATCTTTGTGGGACTTTTGGTGGCCCTTTTCGACCTCGACAAACGGGGTGTGGCCGTGGTGGGCGCCATTCCCCGGCGCCTGCCGCCCTTTCACTGGCCCGGGGTGTCGAGTGCCGCCCAATTGGGGGAGTTGGTCTCAGGGGCCCTTGCCATCGCCATATTGGGTCTTGTGGAAGCGGTTTCCATCGCCAAGACGATCGCCTCCCAGACCCGTCAGCGGTTGAATGTGAACCGGGAGTTTATCGCCCAGGGGCTGGCCAATCTGTCGGCGGCGGTTTTCAGCGGGTATGCGGGGAGCGGATCCTTTACCCGATCCGCCGTCAATTTCAAATCCGGGGGAAAAACGCCCGTTTCGGGGGTTGTCTCCGCCGTGGCAGTGGCTCTCATGCTGTTGCTGGCCGCACCTCTGGCGGCCCAGTTGCCCCTGTCAGCCTTGGCCGGCGTGTTGCTCGTTGTTTCCTATGAAATGATTCGAAAAGCCGATATCAAGCGCGCCGTCCGGGCCACACGCAGCGATGCCGCCGTGGTGACTGTCACCTTCTTCTCCACAGTATGGATCAATATCGAATTCGCCGTTTATGTGGGCGCGCTGCTCTCCATCGCCCTGCACCTGGCCAAGACCGCCCATCCCCGCATTCAATCCGTTGTCCCGGACTTGAAGACGGGGAAGATGGTCCCTTCCGCGTTGGGCCCGCAATGTTGCCAGATGGATATCCTTCAAGTGGAAGGATCCCTTTTTTTCGGTTCGGCCACGTATGTTCAGGAAGAACTCCGCTTTCGGCTCGCCCATCATCCCGATATCGGAAATTTGCTGATCCGGATGCAAAAGGTGAATGTCATGGATGCCAGCGGCGTGCATATGGTGGAGATCGTCCTGGAGGATATCCGGAACCGGGGAGGAGGTCTCTACTTTTCCGGCGCAAACAGCCGGGTCTTCGAAGTCTTTAAGAATTCCGGGCTCCTCAAAGAAATCGGCGAAACGCACTTCCGGAAAACGACCGGTTCGGCAATCCGGCAGGCCATGTGGGAATCCTTTTGCCCGGCCATATGCGCCGCCTGCACCGTCATTGTTTTCAATGAATGCCCGGAATTGAAAAAAGGAAATTGGGACATTTTCGGGAAAGCGGGACGGTCTCCGAAAATCGGAGGGCTTCTCCGCGATCCCGCCTGCCGTATCCAGCAACTTATAGAAGAAAAATCCGATAAAAATCAAATCGTTGAACAAAGGAATGAACGATAGATGCTCAAGATTCTTGTGTACACCGACGGAAAGCCCGATTCACGGAAAGCCCTTGCAGTCGCTGCCGGTTTCAAACGGCGCCTGAATGTCGAGTTGGGGATCATCACCGTTCGACCCCATACCCCTCCTGAGGAGAATCCGCCGCCCATCGGGGTGGACTATCCCATGAAGGACATCGAAACGCTCCCCGATGGGATCCGGGCATTGACGCGTGCTGCGGAGGATCTGTTGCAATTCGGTCTCCTGGCGCCCCATGACAGCATCCGGATCCGTTATGGAACCGGCGGGTACGCCTTTGCCTGTGCGACCCCTGAAGGAGAACAGATTTATTTCTTCGAAAGATACGGACATTTCCTGGAGGTGCTCAACCGGGAGGTCACGGAGCATCCCTGGGATCTTCTGATTATTTCCGTCCCCCGCCGCAGCAAAATGGGCCGTTTCGTTTTGGGAGACACCGCCCGCCTTCTCACGCTTGATCTGTACACTTCTCTTTTCATCGTTCGGGAAGGACCACCGGAAGGGCGATATCTTGTATGTGCGGACGATTCCCCCTCCGCCCGGCGGATATTCTCCCTGTTGGCGGACTTGCTTCCGGCGATAAAGGAGCCCTTGGACCTGTTATGGGTACGAAAACCGGGCCTGGAAAAAACAGACGCCGAAAAGACGCGAAAGACCCTGATCCACATCATGGAGTGGATCAGGGCCCAAGGATGTCGGCCGAGACTCCTGGAAGAAGAAAGGGAGAATCCGGCGGATGCCGTCCTGGAGATAGCCGGCACAGACGCGACCATCGTGATGGGGGCGAGCCTTCGCCATGATGTCTATCGTCGAATGCGGGGAAGTTTACCCCTCGAAGTTATCAAGAAGACGGAATCGAGCATCCTTTTGGTCAAGCGTCCCCAGGAAGTGGACATGCATTTCATGAAACCGCCGTCGCAAGGGTAGAATCGTGGCGGCACCCTGAGACGGGTAATGCCGCCATCCGAAAGGTTTACGCTTGATCGTCACCGAATCCATCGTTCCCATTTTTGCGCTGGTAAGCCTGGGGGCTCTTTTACGCCGGTTCGGCGTCACCGATCCCCATTTCCTGAAAACGTCCGACCGGCTGGTCTATTATCTTTTTTTTCCGGCGCTCCTTTTTTATAAAATCGGCGGGTCCTCCAGGGTCCCAGAATTCGACCTTCCTCTCCTTTCCGCCGTTTTCGCCTCGATTGTCGTGGTGTTTGTGACAAGTCTCGTCTTTGTAAAAGTCTTTCGGATGCATTCCTTTCACGTGGGCGCCTTCTCCCAATGCTGCTACCGTTTCAATACCTACGTGGGCATGGCCGTGGTGCTCATGGCCATGGGGGATTCCGCGGTGAGGGATTTTTCCGTGATGATCGGCGTGGCCATCCCCTTCATCAACCTTTTGGCCGTTTCCACGTTAATCTGGTTTGCCGAAACTGCGGCGCCCTTGAAAAATCGGCTTTGGCTTGTGCTTCAGGCCACAGTCTCGAATCCCCTTATTCTCGCATGTGTGGCCGGTATGCTCTTTTCCTTTTTTGGAATCCCCTTCCCCGGGTTTGTGGATAAAACCCTTTACCTCCTTTCCATGGTGACGCTTCCCATGGCCCTCATCGCGGTGGGGGGATCGCTGCGTTTCCGGCTCCAGGACAAAGGGATCCACTGGGCCTTGTGGGCCGCGGCCTTTAAAAACGGATGGCTTCCCATCGTGGGCTTTGGATTCCTCAGGATTTTCCATGTATCCGAAATGGCTTTTCAGATCGGAATGCTCTTTTTTGCCCTTCCCACCTCCGGCGCCGCCTATATCCTTTCCGCACAGTTGGGCAGCGACGCCAATCTGGCCGCACAGACCATATTCTTTTCGACGCTGGCTTCCATCTTTTCCCTTTCGGCGGTCCTGTGGTTTTTTGTGTTGTAAACGCACCGCCGCCTTGATGGGAAGAAATCGGCGGAAAAGGGATACGATCCGGTTTTATTCGTGATTCCATGATGCTTGCGGATTGCAAAAAATCCGGGATTTTTCTATGGTTCAATATTCCGCAAAGGAAGGGACATGAATCACCTCCACGCCAATAAAGTCGTCTTGTTGATATTGCTGGTCTTTGTTTCGGTCCTTTTTGTGACCATGATCCGTCAATTTTTGATGGTCATATTGCTGGCCGGAATTTTTTCGGGGTTGTTTCAACCCGTCTACCGGAAGTTCGTGACCTGGTTCAAAGGACGGCGCAGTCTTGCCTCGGCCGTAACGCTGCTGTGCGTATTCCTGTTGATTTTTCTCCCGCTTGTCGGCCTGTTGGGGGTGGTGACCGCCCAGGCGGTCCGGGTGGGACAACGGGCGACGCCATGGATAAGGGAACAGCTGCAAGAGCCGTCCGCCTTGAACAGCGTCTTTGAATCACTGCCCTTTCACGAAAAAATTCTGGAATATCGGGAGGTGATCCTTGAAAAAGCCGAACAGTTGGTCTCCGGCTTGAGTTCTGTCCTGGTAAACAGCGTTTCGGCCTTTACCTTTTCCACCGTCAATTTTTTGTTTCTCTTTTTTATCTTCATGTATACCCTATTTTTCTTTTTGAAAGACGGCCGGCGCCTTATGGAAAAGATCCTCTTTTATCTCCCGCTGAAGGATGAAGATGAACACCGGCTCCTCGACAAATTCACCAGTGTGACCCGGGCGACGCTCAAAGGGACCCTGGTCATCGGTGTACTCCAGGGATCATTGGCCGGATTGGCGTTCTGGGTGGTGGGAATACCGAGCGCGTTGTTTTGGGGGACCATCATGGTGGTATTGTCCGTGATCCCCGTGATCGGTTCCCCCCTGGTATGGGTACCTGCGGCGATCATATGGGGGGCGTCGGGCCATGTCCTCGGGGCCGTCGGCCTGGCCGTATTCTGCGGCGCCCTTGTGGGAAGCCTGGACAATATATTGCGGCCCATGCTGGTGGGCAAAGACACGAGGATGCACGAGCTGTTCATTCTCCTGGGGACCATCGGCGGCATCAGCATGTTCGGAATCGTCGGATTTGTGATCGGACCCATCGTGGCGGCACTCTTTATCACGGTATGGGAAATTTACGGGGAGACGTTCAAAGCGTATTTGCCGGCGGCGCGAGGAGAGGACATCGATGCGGAATCCTCCCGCCCGGAGACGCCCGCCGATAAACGGAAAGACAATGATGCATCAAACCCTTGATGAAATCGAAACGCGCCGCTTTTATGCGCGTCGAAAGCCGTAAAAAAGGAGAATCACCGGGAAAGGGCGATGAGCCGGTAGACCACCATGCCGGCCATCCAGGCCACATCTTCGGGGGAAAGGATGGATCCGATGTTTCGGTCAAAAAGGATATTGGCCTCGGGGCCGAATTCATCGTCACCGGTCCATAAAATGAGTCTCATGGGGACCTTGGGAAACGGGGAATACGCCAGGGCGTTATCGCCTTCCGGAATTTCGACGGCGCCGAGGCGTCCGGCAGCCGCTTTCAGCCCCCCGGGGTCGTGGCCGAAGACCTTTTTCAGAGGATCCACGGCGCGTTTGACAAAGGCGCTGTAGTAAAAGGACGCGCCCGGAATCTCCCGGTAAGATATCCATTGTCCCTCGGGGGGCGGCTGTTTGCTTCCGGCCATGTAATGGAGAATCAATACCTGCTCCTGGATCGGGACCTCTTTTTCGGGCGAATCCCGGTCTTCAAAGACAAAATCCGGAAAACGCACGCGATAAACCCGGTCCAGGAAGGGGACAAGGAAGGTGTTTGACGACGACCGGGAAAACCCCGTGCGGTCACGTAGATCCGAAAAGGACTCTCGCGCCAGGTCTTCGACGGCGAGATTGCGGGAGGCGATGTAGTCGTCGATACGGGGCATTTGCTTTCCTTCAAGGGTTTTGGATGCCGGCGTCACCGTCCAGGGGCGACCGTCCTTTTGCGGTCTCAGGTCCGTCCATTTTCTTAAAACGCTGTGTGGCGTATCCGCTCCGGCTCCGATAGAGGGCCGGCATCCATCCCTTAAAAGTCATGGCTTCGTAAAAAGGCCACCTGCGGCGTTGCGCGGCATTCTTCGT
>CAZQUR010000016.1:0-39166 GCA_964596535.1 uncultured Desulfobacteraceae bacterium | reverse complement strand
AAGAAAGGAGGTCCCATGGAAAAAGTGATGGTGGTCGGATGCGGCGCTTATATGGACAACGGCTACGGATGTCCGGGAGAGTGGCGATGCCTGAAAGCCGCGGCTCTCGGAGAAGGAAATTACGAAAACCCTTCCCAGGTCATTGCCTTTGTAAAATGCCAATGCCCGGGACGGGCATTGGTCTCGAACATCGGGATGGCCATGAAGCTGTCCGAAATCAAACCGGATAAAATCTATCTCAGCTCCTGCCTTGCGAACGCCAAACCCGGATGCCCTTACATCACCCCGGACGAAATGACGGAAGCCATCCAAGCCAAGTTCAAAATCCCGATGATCAAAGGAACCCACGACTACCACTGACCCTTTCCCTCTGACGGGTTCCGTCGCCGGATACCCTTCCCTCTCCGCCGGACGTTGAGGCGGAGAGGGAATCGAAATCAAAATTCAGCGCAGCCCGTCTCCCTTTCAAAATCCCTTGGGTAATTTGACTTGAATCAATTTTTTATGTTTTTTTTCGGCTATGTTAATACCACAATGTAATATAGAAAAATGACTGTAAGAATGATTTCCGAACCGTCCGGAATCCTGTTTTCTCGGTTCCATGTGCATTCTGGTCGACCCCGTCCACCCGGTGTTTCGGAATTCGGATCGGGGGCATCATGGGAAAGTGCACCACGGCCACAATCATTTTTTTCCCCGCTCATCCGCGTCACGGCCGAACGAAACCGGCGATTTCAGTTTCCGGCCGTCTCCGGCCCGGTGCTTCCGCCTTACCGGTTGCGGCGCATTCGGCGTGGAGCCAAGATCCGTCGATGCGTCCGGCACGGGTTTTAAAAAAACCAAACACCTCGTACGAAGACATGGAGACCCGGCTCAAGGCCCTGGAATACCGGGCCCGCCGGAGATACCACAGTCTGCTGAAGGATCTGAATCTTTCGGAACCGACGGCAGGAATCGATGCGGCGATGGAGAACCGCTTCGTCTTCAACTTGACGCGATACGGGTTCGATGCCGCGCTGGCACAAGGATTGTTCCGGGTGGCGCCTACGGCGTGGCGATCCATGGGAATGATTTCCGCGGATGCCGTGGTGATTCATCCCCCTGGCGAACGCCTCTTGAAAGACGTCCGGCAGGGACTGATCCGGACCGCGGAAAAAACCGCTCTTCCGCATTTCTGGTCCGAGTCGTTGACGCCGGCAAAATACCACCAGACGGCAAAGACGCTCATGGACCCGGCGAATTTATCGGATCTTTTAAAAGACATCCCCACACCGTGGATCATCCTTCCCAGATCCTTTCCGCTGCTGCAGGAAACCGACAGCCGTTATTTTCCGGTGTATCTCAAGTGGATCGACAAGGAAACCCGCCTGGAGTGTCTTCGGATCTTTTTTCGGCTCCTCATCGAGTTTACGGGCAATTACGCGATCAAATTCGCCTCCGGCGCCGCCATCCCAAAAGTCAAAGCGCTCGTGACCCAGGGATATACGGCGATGTTTTATAAAACCTTCCGCACGCCGCCCGAAGGTTTTGAAGACGTGCAAATATTCGAACCATTTTTGAACTGGCTGAAATTTTCAAGCGCCGTAGATCCCGCTTTTGCGAAAAAAAACAGCGTCAAGATCATGGATGCCGTTTTCGCCCGAATCTTTCCGGAATCCGTTGAAAATCCCCCGGACCCGGCACCTCAGGATTCCCAGGCGCGCTTTCTCATCGCCTTGCGCCACGGTTCTTTGGGGATCACCTCCACCGCAAAGTCCTTCTGGGCCGGATCGTTTCGTGATGAAACGCCTTGGTTCGAAAACCATTTTCCTGGCGGTCGCCTTTCCGCACTGGGTTCCTTTTTCGACCTGATCCGGCGGCGGTATCCTTTGGAAACCGAACGGACACAACACTTCATACGGGAATTTCTGGACCAACTGGAAACCGCCCATGTGGAAAACCTCTCTCCGATGAACCCCCCCGGGGCTCATCGCATGTACCCTTTTCAAATCCATGGGCGCAGGGTCCTTGCGATGATCGGCGATTTGCGCCGCTCCCTTTCTTGATGGTCCCAACGACCCGCCCTTGACCCATCCGCGCTTTTTGTTTAAAAACCCTGAAGAACCATCCACCACTTCTTTGGAACACGGGCAGGAATCGGGTCATGATTAAAAAAATCGTGTCGGGGGGACAAACGGGTGCGGACCGGGCAGCCCTGGATGTGGCCCTCAAGCTGGATATTCCCCATGGGGGATGGATCCCCAAGGGACGCATGGCGGAAGACGGTCCCATCGATCAAAAATATCAACTGGAAGAGATGCAGGCGGCCAACTACCAGGACCGCACCGAGCAGAATGTCATCGATTCAGACGGGACTCTGATTTTATCCCACGGGAAGCTCACGGGCGGATCGGCCTATACCCGGGCTATGGCCCTGCAGCACGAGCGGCCGTGGCTCCATATCGACCTGAATAAAATATCCAAATTCGACGCCGCCCGGAAAATCAGTGCATGGATCGTGGAAAACCACGTGGAAATCCTCAACGTGGCCGGACCCCGTGGCAGCAGGGATCCGTCCATTTACGACGATGTCCGTGAAATCCTCGAGACTGCTTACATGCTGACCCTTGGGACGGACAAACCGCTGCGCATGCCGGAAATCCCGGTGGCGGAAAAGACGATCCGCCACCGGGAAAATACCCTCCCAAAAACCGTGGATGAGGCGGTGGACCGTTTGTCCGCGATCCTGTCCCTCAGGGACAAAACCACCATCGCCCATCTGGAGGAAGACAAGATGCCCCTACTCAGGGCCGCCCTGGGAAACACCGTTAAAAACCGGCTGGACGCATGGTGCACAGAACCGGCCCTTCTGAAATCCTGCATGCACCGTTCGGGCAAAAAAAACCTCGATCGGGAGGACGCCTCCAGGGTCATCCTTGAGGAGTTGTGGAAAACTCTGAAAAAAACCCACGTGCTTCGGATCGTCAAGTGATCGATGCCGGGAAAGGAAGAACACGATGATTTACATCGGAAGCTTTTTATATCTTGCCGGGGAGGAAAAAGCCGAGGAAACACAACGCCGCCACGGCGAGTTCAGCCTCTTCGTCGAAGCCCCCACCATTGAAACGGCAATTCACCGATTCAGGGAAAAAATCTCGGAAATCCATGAATCGGGAGACTTCTTCGACGGCCGCACCTCCATTTTCATCCACCAACTCCTGGGGGTGGAGCGCTTCCCCGAGACCACGGCGATGATGCTCAACTTCAAATCCCAGGCCGGAGACCCGGTCATGCCCTTCATCGGATGTACACACCCCACCCCGGAAAGCGATGACTGCAAAATCTACGAATGGGAGGAAGCCGGTCTTAAAATCAACGATGAAAAACGGGTCCTGTTCATGGCCTTCAATGAACAGGGTGCAGTGGGATAGCGCCCCTTCCCGGAACCGGAATTATAGAGACGGCCGGAAAGGAAGCCCCTTTCCGGCCGTTGCATTTTTTATCCCAAAATGGCATTGAGATCCACTTCGGGCGTGTCGATGGGCATGATGTTGAAATTGTCCGCCAGGACTTTGAGCACGTTTGGCGTGATAAAAGCCGGAAGGCTCGGCCCCAGCCGGATATTTTTGACCCCCAGATGGAGGAGCGTCAAGAGGATGGCCACGGCCTTCTGCTCGTACCAGGAAAGGATCATGGAAAGGGGCAGGTCGTTTACCCCGCAGTTGAAGGCTTCGGCCAAAGCCGATGCAATCCGGATGGCCGAATAGGCGTCGTTGCACTGGCCGATATCCAGAAGACGCGGGATCCCGTTGATGTCTCCGAGATCCTTGTCGAAGAACCGGAACTTGCCGCAGGCCAGGGTCAGGACAATGCAATCCTCTGGGACCTGTTCCACGAAGCGCGTGTAGTAATCCCGCCCCGGTTTAGCGCCGTCGCATCCGCCGACCAGGAAAAAATGACGGATCGCTTTATTCTGAACGGCCTCCACGACCTTTTCGGCCACGCCGAGGACGGCGTTGTGTCCAAAGCCCACCATCACGGTCTTCCCCTTTTCATCTTCGGCAAACCCCGGCATTTCCAGGGCTTGCCGGATGACGGGGGAGAAATCGTCGTTTTGCACATGGGTAACGCCCGGCCACCCCACCAACCCCGTGGTGAAAATCCGATCTTTGTAAGTGTCCCGGGGCTTTTGGATGCAGTTGGTGGTCATGAGGATGGCGCCGGGAAAAGCATCGAACTCCCGGGCCTGATTCTGCCACGCGGTCCCGTAATGACCGTAAAAATGCGGGTATTTCTTTAGCTCCGGATATCCGTGGCAGGGGAGCATCTCGCCATGGGTATAAACATAAATCCCCTTGCCTTCGGTCTGCTTCAGCAGAGTATCCAGGTCCTTGAGGTCGTGGCCGGAGACGAGAATGGCCTTCCCTTTTTTGTGGCCCAGGGGAACGGCCGTGGGGACCGGATGCCCGAAGGTTCCGGTGTTGGCGGCATCGAGGAGTTCCATGGCACGCAGGTTGATCTCTCCGCATTTAAGGACCCGGTTCACATAATCGGTCACTCTCTGGTCTTTATCCAGGGTGGCAGCCAGGGCTTCGTGGATGAACGCGAAAACCGCGTCGTCCCTTTTTCCAAGAATCCAGGCATGATCCGCGTAGGCGGCCACCCCTTTGAGTCCGTAGATCAAAAGCTCTCTTAAACTCAAAATATCGGGATCCGCATCCGGATCGGACTGAATACCCACGGCCTCACCCTGGGCGACCATTTCTTCTTTGGAACCCGCCGGTGAAAAGGCGGCCGGCCCTTTTCCAAAGTCCGTTTCTCCGCCCGCGGCCCGAACCTTTTCCTTGAGGGTTTCCCTCCGGGAGACCACCTGATGGATCAAGGATACAAAGCGCTCCGGGTCAAAATCCACGTTGGTCAAGGTGGAAAAGACCGCCTCGACGCTGAGTCGGTTCACGGCATCGTCAACCACGCCGTGCTTGCGCCCCTCCACGGCCACCTGGGACAATCCCTTCATGGCATAAATGAGCAGGTCCTGGAGGGCCGCCGTTTCCGGCTGTTTGCCGCATACGCCCAGTTTGGTGCAACCTTCTCCCTTGGCCGCTTGTTCGCATTGAAAACAAAACATGGAAACCTCCTTTTATAATAATTTATAATAATATGTGATTCTCTAAGATCGATTGCAAGAAAACGGTCTTGGGGCGATGCGCATCCCCAGCCCACTTTTGGACGCCGACCCTAACTGGGTTTCTGTCCTCCGGCCTTGATCCAGGTCAAGTATGATGGCTTCATAAAAAGGCCACCTGCGGCGTTGCGCGGCATCCTTCGCCTGCATGTGCCTCGCACGCAGACAGGTCATTGCGGCGTACCTGTAAGTACGTCACATCCTGAAAAATTTCCGCGCCTTGCATCTGGGACTGTTTGCTTTGCCATCCCAATTTCGAATTGTTACGATTTCATTATTCTTAAAGGGGAAAAATGGGCCGGATTTCGGAATGTGGCGGGTAAGGTCTTGAAAAAAGACGATATAAAAATTAAAAAACGAGAGGGTCGATTCCGGTCAAATCATGTCTTCCATCTCCGCCAGGGCGCTTTTCAGGGAATTCAGCTCCTGGTGCATCTCATCGACTTTCCGGAGAATCTCGTGGATCTTGGCCTTTGTCCGGGTACGGCGTGCCGCGTTGTATTGGCGCACGTATTCTTCCCTTCTGGCTTTGAGTTCGGCCAGGGGCGCCTGCTCGATCTCGATGGCGTCCCGGAGTTCCTGGAGCCTTTTTTGCTCTTCCCTGGAACGGCCGATAATGTCTTCAATATCCCCCAGGCGCCTCTGGGAGCGCTGCTCCAGGAGTTTGGCTTCCTCGTCCGCCAGCCGGTTGACCGATTCCATAATTTCGTTGATTTTGACATCCAGCGTGCGGATTTGGGCCTCGATGGTTTCGGCGTCTTCTACGATCTCTTTTTGTTCTTCCATCAACATGGTCGGTGTCCTTATGGCCTCGGGTATATCCATGATGCAGCAGGAGGGGCCCGGATCCCCGCCTGTGAAATCGGCTTTTTTGATCTTCTATCACGGCGGTTGTGGGGAGTCAATACCATAATCCAAGACACCGTGAAAAACGTTCGCGGCGGTCCTTTCACCGCTCCGTTTATTCCTTGAAGCCGCACGCACAACCCGCTATGATCATTTTTACCAATAAACCGGTGTCATTTTTTGCATCGCGGTCGGGAATTCATGAAAAGCGCCCTTTTTCTGATTTTATTTTTTTCCTTATTTAGCGCATGCGCTTCGGATGACGAAACATCGGTCATCCGGAATACGATTCAAACAGGCGCCGCGCTTGCGGAAAAACATGACATCCGGGCGTTGACACGATATGCAACATCGGATTTCACGGCCCGGCCCGGGGATCTCGGTCCCAAAGCCCTCCGCGGGGTGCTGTTTCGGGCATTTCAATCCTACGGCAATTTCAAGATCTATTATCCCCGTCCCCTGGTGGATATCAGCGATTCCAATACATCGGCAAAAGTCACAGTGTACTTCGTCATCCTGCGCAAAGACCACGTGCTCCCCGGCCTGAAGGCATTGTACGATGACCCGGAAGGCTGGATGGCGGCGGTGAGCCGGAAGGCCGATCTTTACGAACTCGAATTGACATTCACAAAAATAAGCGGCTCGTGGAAAGTCCGGCGGGCCCGGATGAATCCGCTGAAGGGGATGTCTCCGTGATGTCGAGGGCCCGGGATTCTTCCAACGTCTTGCTCTTCCCTAACCCGGACAACAAAGGCTTTCAATGAGTCTTTCCCCCCGGTTCCACGAGGCCTTGCGGATCCTCGATGCACTGACCGAGAAAGAGCGGCTTTCTCTAGCCGGGCTCAGCCGGAACATCCGCTGTTCGGAAGCGGGGCTCACGGCCGCGGCGGCACCCCTTCTGCACCGGTGCACCACGGTATGCAAAGGGCTTTGCTGCCGCAACATCGTCCCCGACACCCTCATCGACACCACGGACTTTATCTTTGCCCTAAGCCTGGACAGGGCCCTGGAAAAGGTTATTCCGGTGCATCTTGAAAAGGAAAACGCTTTTTACGGCACCGATTGTATTTTTCTGGAGGCCGGAATCGGCCCGTGCATTTTTCCGGCGCATCTGCGTCCTCTGGTCTGCATCACCGCCTTTTGCGGGAACGATCATGGCATCCGAAAAGAAATCGCCCGGGTTAAGTGGGCCTTTTTCCGGCTGGAAGGGTTTATCCGGGTGGCAAAAGTCCGGCGGCTGGCCGGTCGGATGATGAAGGTTTTTTCGATTCACTGAAAGGCGGGAAAAACCAACCAGAAAGAGCTCCCGCCGGATGCCAGGCAGTCCTCGCGCACATTGCAACAGGGACAAAGAGAAATCCTTCCCGGACAGGAATCGAGATCACCGGAAAGGAAGCGGCATCTCTTGCTGTTCATGAAAAGGCCGAACCCGAACTGTTCTGCACGAGAGCGGATCCTGAACAAGGACAAGCCTCTGCCCCCGGCATTGAAATCATAAGGTTTGAGCGTGGCATACCGGTCGGTTTCCCGGGTGTGGTAAAAGGCATTGAACAGATGGTTTCGGTCTTCATCCGTGATGCCGACGCCGAAATCTTTGACTTTAAACAACACCTCATTGTCGCTTTTCTCCAAAAGAATTCGGATCAGGCCTTCATCCGGGGTGTTTTCCGCGGCGTTTCTCAACAACGATGCCACCGCATCCTCGAGGGTCATGAGGTGGGCCGCCACACTCAGATTTTCGGTGCCCCGCAATTCAAAGGATATTTCCCGGGGTCCCGCCTTTTCCCTTGCCTCGGCCAGCATCCTTTGGGCAAACGGATACAGTTCGATGGATTCCAAAGTGTTTCGAGCCGATGCTTCGGCTGCCTCTGGATGGGTCCTTCGCTCCGACTCCCGGTGGAATCGAATGGTTTTATCGATGGACTCCTGGATATCGTAAAGGCGATTCAAATGGGCTTCCATTCTTCGAAAAACCTTGTTCCGTCTTTGAGGATCCTCGTTTTCACCGGATTCCCGCTGCAAAATTTTTACAGAACCCGCTATGACCGAAAGCGGGGTCTTGAGTTCATGGGAAAGCAGATCCAAGGTTTTGCTTTTGGCTTTGTTGAGTTGTTCAAGCTCCTTTTTGGACATTTCCAGCGCTTCCACATGCGCCTGCTGAAGCCGGGCGTTTTCCATGGCCACCGCCGCCTGATCGGTGAGAAAATCCAATAAAAGGATATCCTCCCGTTTGTAGAATCGGCCGGATTTCTTTTCGCCCAAAACCAAAAGCCCGAAAAGCCGGTCTTCGAACAGGATCGGAATGACCAGCGTGGCCTCCAACCGGTCAAAAAGCCGTTCGACCGCCTCCCGGTTTTCCTGAAAGACCGGGTCCTCGGCGATATCGTAACGGGTGATCCCCTTCTTTTTTTCCCTGACAATCCGGATAAAGGGGTCTTCCGCCGGAAGCGTGATAAGAGGCTCCTTGTGGAGCACGCTCACGTATAATTTTTCAACTTTTGTTTTCAACATGACGTATCCCTTTTCAATGAACAGGGAATTGAAAATGATATCCATCATGCGGGTGACGATTTGATCCAGTGTCAGGGAGGTGCGCATCGCCTCTCCGATTTTTTCCAGGATCTGCCGGTACTCGTATTCCATGCGGTAAAAGACGCGGTCCACCACCCGCTGCACCCGCTTTCGGAAAAAGTTCACGATGAAAATGATGCCCACAATCCCGGCAATGGCGATCGCGGGATATTCGGCAAATCCCTTCTTTCCGAATGTCATCACGGGAACGAACACCAAAAGGGTGTAAAGAACGACAACACTCAGGGTTGTCAGGATATACCCGAAGGTGCGCCTGACGGTTGTCTGGATTTCGAAAAGATTGTGTTTGATGATGGCATAAACCACACAAATCGGGAAAAAAACGATGAAAGGCAGATAATAATGAAATCCGGGAACGATAAAAACATGAAAAAAGGAACTGGTGGTCAAATCCAGAATCGGCACGGACGCTGCGACGAAAGCGCCGAGCAAGACGCATTTGGAGCGCATCTTCACGATTTCAGAAGCAGATCGGAACCCCAAATGAATGCAGAAAAACAAGAATCCCAAAACGGCCAAAAGTAAATAGGCCAGGATCACTTTGTACCATCCCGGAGGGATGGCGAGCATCTCGGAAGCCGATGATCGGATGACAGAAAAAAGCAGAAGCGTAGCGATATACGGAAGGGCTAAAATTCCGGGGTATCGCTCGAAAAGGCGGCGTTTTTCCGGAAATGTCAGCGCAAGATGGACCACCGTGGCCGGTGCAAAGGAAAACACCAACAGATTGACGGTTCCCAGCCAAGCCGGTTTCAAAAATCCGGTTTTCAGCAAAAAGATCAGCATCAGTCCGAAACATACGCCGAATACGAAAAACGCCCAACTGCCGTGCCGATGGGGTTTCATGAAAAAAACCAGGACACCGATGAAAAGATAGGCAAGGCCGGTAATGAAGGGGAGACCGCTCCGGAAAAAAACCTTTTTGAAACCGATCCGCGTATTGGTAATGGTGATCTTGAATTGTTTTCCCGCTCTTTCTATCCAATAAACGTTCGCCTCACCGACCCGGTAATGCGTTGCCCGACGTCTTTCCTGCATGCTGGAGAAGGGTTTTCCGTTGATTTTCAGAATCCGGTCCCCGGGTTGAAGACCGGCGGCGCGACCCTTCTCCTTCACCGAGCCGACGATATCGAAGCCGCTTCCCGTCCGATAGACAAAGCCCTGATCCGTGAAATCGCTCCATTGAATGATATTCCAAAAATAAAGGGCGGCAACGGTGAGAAAACACGCCAAAAGCACGCCAAAAGCGCTCCAGGAACACATGGTTTTCTTGTTTTTCAGCATCTGCCCGATTTCCGACCGTTTTTTTCTTCCCTCGGTTTTCGCGACGCCCACAGCAGGAAAAGGCCGCAGCCTGCCGCGGATCCGAACGGGACAAGGCCCCCATGTTTCGTATCGATTGCTTAAATAATCTGTTGAAAGTGATAAATTGTCAAGGATTATTTTCCATTATTACCGGAATACACTCATTTTTTCTGTTTTTTTGTATTATATTTTTACTTTTTAAAACACTTCGTACCTGAAATGATTTGACTGCTCATTGGATAAATCGTAAAATACGATTACGCTGTATTGGTTGCACCTGTTTTCAAAAAGGCTCTGTCAGAGGACAAGACCATGAAACGATTTGTGGGGGGAATCCGATCAATCGAAAAAAGGCCTTCTCTCGTTAAAACCGGCGTCGGGATTACAGCCTTTCTAACTGTTCTTTTGTTCTCGTCTTCCCTCGCTGCAGCGGACGTGTACCGGTGGGTGGATGAAAAAGGGGTGGTCCACTACACCGATACGCCGCCTGCCCAAGACGCCGAAGAGATTCAACGGTATCCGGAGCTGTCCTCTGAAAACCCGGCGGCGGAAACCGATCCCCGGGACGCCCCCCGATCTCCGGAGATCGCCGCGCCGGCCGAAACCGCCCCGGAACCCGCGCCTTCCGCCGAACCCCAAACACCCCCCGACACGGAAACCATGATCCGTCTCAAAAAGAATCTCGAGAAGCGCACCAGCAGCCACCAGCAGCGGAAATTCCAGCGCCGGATCAAGGCCCAGAAGCTCAAGGAGGGTCTGGATCCGGGTCAAGAGGAAAACAATCCCTAATCCTTTGTCGGAAAGAGATATGCCATGAGCATGACCCAGCGCATCCTCATCGCCGCCGCCGTATTGACTTTGGACCTGGTGGTCTTTTTTTTCCCCCTGGCCGCCGTATTCATGGCTTACATCCTCATCAGCAATCCGCCATGGTTTAGGGCCTTTTTGAACGGCCTGGAGACGGGGCCGCCGAAGGCGGCCGGAAATTGAGGCCGAATGCAAAACAAAGGGCAAAAGCCGGTGCTCCTGGTGGCCCTGGGCGGAAACGCCCTCATCCGGAAAGGACAAAAAGGCACCCTTTCCCAACAGTTTGAAAACCTCGCCGTGCCGGTCCGCCGGATCGCCCGCCTTTCCCCTTTGTATAAAGTCATCATCACCCACGGGAACGCCCCCCAGGTGGGCAGCCTTCTGCTCCAGCAGGAAAGCTGCCCCGCGGTCCCCAGGCTCCCCCTGGAGATCCTGGTGGCCCAGACCCAAGGGTGGCTTGGATACATGATCGAATCCACCCTGGACAGCGCCCTGATGGAACTGGATGTCCCTTCCCATCCTCTGGTGAGCCTCATCAGCTACGTGGTGGTGGACCCGGCGGATCCGGCGTTTTCCGCGCCCACCAAACCCATCGGTCCTGTCTACAGGCGGAAAAAGGATGCGCCTCCCGGTTATCCGCTGGTGAAAACCCCGAAAGGGTACCGCCGGGCCGTGGTCTCCCCCCGGCCGGTGACCATCGTGGAAAAACGGGAAATCCGGCACCTCATCGAGGAGGATTTCATCGTGATCTGCTGCGGGGGCGGCGGGATCCCCGTCGTCCGGGAAGGACGCGCTTTTTCCGGGGTGGACGCCGTCATCGACAAGGATCTGGCCTCGGCCAAACTCGCCGAAGAGGTGGGCGTGGATATCTTCGTCATCGCCACCGACGTCCCGGGTGCGGCGTTGGACTTCGGGAGCGAACGGGAGCGGTTCTTAAAAACCGTCTCCCTCGAACGTGCGAAACGGTACCTTGCCGCCGGACACTTCCCCGACGGCTCCATGGGGCCCAAGGTGGAGGCGTGCATCCAATTTTTGAAAACCGGCGGGAAACGCGCCGTGATCACGTCCGTGGATGCCATTGAAAAAGGGCTGGAAGGCACCGCCGGAACCCAAATCCTCCCGTTGGTTCCTTGACCCCTCGACCCCTCGACCCCTCGACCCCTCGAACCCTTGAACCCTTGACCCCTCGAACCCTCGAACCCTTGAACCCTTAAATTTCAACAGACACCGCAGACGCGGCACGACTCGATGGGACAAGGGGGAGAGGGTTTGCCCTCCAGGGCCCGTTTGAATTCCTTTTTTAAAAAATTCTTTTGGATGCCGTGGTCGATAAAATCCCAGGGAAGGCGTTCGTCCAGGTCTTTTTCCCGGTGTACGTAGAAGCCGGGGTTGACGGAAGCCGTCTTCAGGGTCCGGGGCCAATTTCCCTGGTTTTGGTGAACCGCCAGAAGGATCTCTCCCGCCCGCCGGTCCCCCAGGGAAAGGAGACCCTGGACTAGGGCCCACCGGGGCACATCCGCATGGACCCGGACATTGGAGACTTTCCCCAAACCGGTTTTGACTTTTTTGATCTTTTCTTTCAGTATGCCCACCGTGTCCATGGATGCCCACTGGAACGGCGTCACCGGCTTGGGGACAAAGGAATTCAGGCTCACCGTAACGGTTCCCATGCGCCCTTTGGGACGGCTGGCCCGAAGAAACCGGTCCTTGATCCGCCTGCAGAGGGCAATAATGGCCTCCACATCCTCGGCGGTTTCCGTGGGAAGACCCACCATGAAATAAAGCTTCAAATTCAATATCCCGTTTTCCACCAGGGCCTGAACCGCCTCCAAAATCCGGGTTTCGGTGAGATGCTTATTGATCACGATGCGCATCCGCTCGGAACCTGCATCCGGGGCCAGGGTGGCGGTCTTGGTCTTGCTTTTCTTCAACAGGGCAAAGACGGGCGGACTCAGGGCATCGGCCCGCAGGGAACTGAAACCGGCCGTCATGCCGTGTGCCAGGATGCGGGAACAGACCGTATCGATCTCCGGGTGGTCCGCCACCGCTCCGCCCACGAGGCCCACCCTGTCCGTCAGTGTGCGTGCATCGCCGACGGACGCCGCCAATGACGCCGGGCTCTGAAAGCGGGGGGGGCGGTAGACGAACCCGGCGGCGCAAAAGCGGCATCCATGGGGGCATCCCCGGCTCACCTCCATCAGAACGGCGCGGCCGAAAGTCGTCTCCGGCCCCACGATCACGCTCTTGGCCGGTTGAGCGGAAAGATCCTTGCAATACACTCTCTGGATTTTTTCCGGAACATCTGCATCGGGCACAAAGGATTGGAGCGTTCCGTCCCGCCGGTAGGCGGGCGCATAAAACCGCGGCACATACGCGCCGGGCACTTCCCGGGCCAGGCGCAGCAGGAAGGATTTTCGGTCTTTTTGCGCCCGGGGGGCGGAATCGGAAAGGCAGTCGAAGAAAGGCGGCACGATTTCTTCGGCTTCTCCGATGAACAGGCAATCCATGAACAGCGCCAGGGGTTCGGGATTCAAAAAGGCGGCAACCCCCCCTGCCACCACCCAGGGGTGGGGGAAGGATCTCTCGGTGGACAGCAGGGGGAGTCTTGCCCGTTGCAGGATGGAAAGGAGGTTGGGGTAATCGTTTTCAAATGAAACGGAAAACGCGATGACATCCACATCCGAAAGGCGGCGCCGGGTTTCCAGGGTGCGAATACCCGCGTTTTCCGGCGAATCCGGCTCGGGATAAAACGCCCGTTCACAGGAAACGCCCGGGAGCCGGTTGATCAGGGCATAGACGGCCTGGAACCCCAGGCTCGACATCCCCAGGGAATACCGGTTGGGATACACCAGCGCCACCGTCACCTCGGCGGCGGGTTTCCGGATGACGCCGATTTCCTCGGGTGAAACGCGTTTCGCTCTTTTGCCCATGAAGATCGGTTCCTTGGCCGGCACGCATCCCCGTGCCCTCGAAATCCGTCGCGTTCAACGCACGGGCTTGTCTTTTTTGGACGCCGTTGCCATCAATCCGCTTTCTTCCGTAAAAACGTGGGGACATCGAGGTCGCCGTTATCGATGATCAGCCCCTTGTATCCCCGGTACATGGCTCCCGACGCTTCTCCGGAAGCTTCCTTTTCCCTGAGGAAGGTGGGCCGCTCCAGATCCGCACCCCGCTCCAGGTCGGCGGAGGTGACGTCCCGGATGCGTCCCCGGTGAAACCGGGTTTCGATCTTTTCCATCCGGGCCGGAATCACTTCCGCACCGATGCCGGTGGCGATCACCGTCACCCGCATCTCGTCACCCAGGCTGTCGTCCAACACCGCGCCCCAGATGATCTCCGCTTCCTCTCCCACTTCCTTGTAGATCCGCTCCGAGGCCTCGGTGGTTTCATCCATGGTGAGGTCGGTGGAGGACGTGATGTTCATGAGAACGCCCTTGGCGCCGGAGATGGAGATATCCTCCAGCAAGGGGTGAGAGATGGCGTTTTCGGCGGCCAGAACCGCACGGTTTTCCCCGCTGGCGAACCCGATCCCCATGATGGCCATCCCGGCCTTGGACATGGTGGTCCGAACATCCGCAAAATCGAGATTGATGAGACCGGGCACCATGATGAGATCCGTGATCCCTTTGACGGAGTGCAGCAGGATCTCGTCGGCCTTTTTGAACATCTCGAGCAGTGTGGCGTGCCGGGGGGCGATCCCCCGGAGCCGGTCATTGGGAATGGTGATGACCGTGTCGGCCACGTCCTTGAGCTTCTCGATCCCTTCATCGGCCTGCCGGGATCGCTTTTTCCCTTCAAAGGAAAAGGGGCGCGTGACCACGGCCACGGTCAATGCACCGATTTCCTTGCAGATCTCGGCGATGACCGGTGCCGCCCCCGTGCCGGTGCCACCCCCGAACCCGGCGGTGATGAAGACCATGTGACTCCCGTCAAGGGTGTTCTTCAGGGTGTCCCAGGTCTCCAAGGCGGCCTCCCTTCCCAGTTGGGGGTTGGCGCCTGCTCCCAGCCCTTCCGTAAGGCACTCCCCCATCTGGATCTTGATGGGCGCCTTGGAGACTTCCAGGGCCTGGCAGTCGGTATTGGCGGCAATGAACTCCACCCCTTGAAGATTGGATGTGATCATGTTGTTGATGGCGTTTCCGCCGCCGCCGCCCACCCCGATGACCTTGATCCTGGCGGACTTGGAGCTTTCCACGAATTTGAACATCATTTCCCCACCTCCTGACTTGTTTTTGGTATTCATTTCAAACCACTTCCTTGAACCATCGTCGCATCCGGTCCATGACCCGATTGAAGATATTTTGATCCCGGATCCGGAACTTCTTCCGGTTCGTATTTCGCGCGCCGTATTTCACCAGCCCCACGCCGGTGGCATACATGGGATTGTTCACCACGTCGGTGAGCCCGCCGATCCCTTCGGGCCGCCCCACCCGGACGGGCACATTGAAGATGGATTCGGCAATCTCCACCACGTCCTCCAAAAGCGCCGTCCCCCCGGTGATCACCATCCCGGAAGTGATGGTGTTTTCCATTTCCGCCCGGTACAGTTCCCGTTTTACGATGTTGAAGATCTCTTCCATCCGGGGTTCGATGATTTCGGCCAGAATCTGCCGGGGGAGTTTCTTCGGCGAATGGGTCCCGGTCCCCCGGACTTCGATCATTTCGTCGGATTTGACATTCTTGGCCACACAAACGCCGTATTTGAGCTTGATCTTTTCCGCTTCCGCCAACGGCGCCCGGAGTCCCACGGCGATGTCGTTGGTGACGTTGTTTCCTCCGAGGGCCAACACAAAGGTATGCTTGACGTTCCGGTCCTTGAAGACCGCCAGGTCCGTGGTGCCGCCCCCCGCATCCAACAGGGCCGCCCCAAGATCCTTTTCCTCATCCGTCAAGACCGCCTCCCCGGAAGCCAGGGGCTCCAGGACGATGTCGCACACGTCGAGACCGGCGCGGTTGGCGCACTTGACAATGTTGTGGGCCGACGTGACCGCCCCCGTGACGATATGGATCTTGGTCTCCAGGCGCACCCCGGACATTCCCGCCGGGTTCTGAATCCCGTCTTGATCGTCCACGATGAATTCCTGGGGGATCACGTGGATCACCTCCCGGTCCATGGGGATGGCCACGGCCCGGGCCGCCTCCACCACCCGGTCCACATCCCCCTGGGTGATTTCCGGTCCCTTCACCGCGATGATGCCCCGGCTGTTGAAGCCGGTGATATGCCCCCCCGCGATCCCGGCGTAGACGGAGGAAATTTCGCATCCGGCCATGAGTTCCGCCTCTTCGATGGCCTTTTTGATGGATTCCACCGTGGACTCGATGTTGACGACGACCCCTTTCCGCAGGCCCACGGAAGGGTGGGAACCGATGCCCACCACATGGATTTCCTTCCCCTGGATCTCCCCCACGACGGCGCAGATCTTGGTGGTCCCGATGTCCAATCCTACGACGATTTCTTTATCCCGCTGCATCACGCCTCCCTGTGGGTTCCGGACGCGGATTCGTCCGGAACCGGAATCACGACGATCCGATCCGTCTCCACAACGTCGATGGCATCGAAATCCGCGATACTTTCCATAAGGTTTAACCGGAAAAACGCCTGTTTCAGCCCCGCCAATTTCGTTTCCAGATCCCCGAACCCGAGATGGACGGCTTTGTCCCCGTCAAACAGACACAACGTGATGCCGGTTTCAGGATCCGCATGGACGGACCGGATCACCGGGGCGGGGATCATGGCGTTTCGGCGTTGTCCCAATTTCAAAACGGCCATTGCGGATTCCCACGCCGCCCCGCCGGGGGCGCCCGGCGTGGGAATGTCCGAAAAATCGAGGCCCACGATCACCGGCAGGTCCCGGGGGTCGGCATCGGACCATTTTTTAAATATTTCGCCTTTCGTGTTGATCAAAAAAAGACTCCCGAGATCCACCAGGGCCAGAGGGGTTTCTTCTTCAATCCGGATCTCCACCGTGTCCGGCAGCTGCCGTTTCACCGTGGCCTCCACGATCCAGGGGTGGGCCAAAAGCCGTTTCCGCGCCCGGTTTAAATTCATGGCGAGAACGCTTTTTCCCGTTTCCACCTGCGCCTGTTCCAGCACCGCTTCTTTCGACAGATGCCGGTTGCCGTCCACCACGATGGTCCGGGTATTGAAATATTCCCACTGGGTAACCAGATCATGGACAAAGATGAATCCCGCACTTAATAGAGCCATCCCTGAAAACCACAAAAAACCCCTTCCGGCATGGGCGAAAAAACGACCGGCGTTTGCTCTTTTCATTTTCCGATCCGCCTTGTATCGATTCTTTTTGGCCCTAGGCTCCAATGATCTTCACCTCCGGCTCCAGCGGCACGTTGAATCGCTTCCATACCGTTTCTTTTATTTCGCGGACCAGCGCCAGGATATCCGATGCCGTGGCGTTTCCGGTGTTGACGATGAAATTGGCGTGTCTTTCGGAGACCATCGCGCCTCCGACGCGCCTGCCTTTGAGCCCGGCTTGATCGATGAGTTCGCCGGCGCTTTTTTCCGGAGACGGATTCTTGAAAAAGCACCCGGCACTGGGCCATTTCCATGGTTGCCCTTTTTTTCGCATGGCAAGAATCGCGGACGCCTCGACCCGCAGCGATTCGGGATCCGTGCGCAGCAAACGAAAAAGACCGGATAAAAGGATCGAGGGGGGTGCATCGGCCTCCGGCGCCCATTTCAATCCCCGGTAGTCAAAGTCCAGGGCGTTGCGCGGAAACGTCCGGATCCGGCCGTCGGAACAAAAACCCTCCACGGCTTCCACCACGTCCGCCATGCATCCCCTTGGGGTTCCGGCATTCATCATGATCGCTCCTCCCACGGTTCCGGGGACACCCACGGCAAAGTTCATTCCGGCAAGCCCTTTTTGGACTGCAAAGCGACACAGCATCCGGGTCCGGGCCCCGGCCATGGCCCGGACCGTCACCGCGGATCCCTCGTCTTGCACGATTTTGATTTTCCGAAACCCGTCGGACAGGGTGATCACCACGCCCCGGACCCCGGCATCCGTCACCAGCAGATTGGTTCCGTCTCCCAGCACAAAAAAAGGAATCGCTTTTTCCCGGCAAAAGGCGGTCAGCGTGTTCAATTCGCGGATCCCCCGAAGCGGCAAAAATGCATCGGCCGTTCCGCCCACGCGAAGGGAGGTGTGCCGGGACATGGGTTCATTGAATTTCACCCTTTCTCCGAATTGCGCCTTCAGCCATTTTTTTATCTCCGGGGTTAAGACATCCGTCGAAGAATTGTTTTTCCCGATGCCCGTTGTTTCTCTTATCGCCTCTGAGGGCCTTTTTTTCGAAAACGCCTTCATCCCAGTCTTTCCATCACCTTTTCACCGGCCTTCCATACATCCCCGGCACCCAGGGTGAGGAGAAGATCCCCGGGTTTCAAGATCCCGTCAAGGACTTCGGGGACGGCCTCCAGGTCCTCCACGTAATGCACCTCTTTGTGGCCGTGGGCCTGGATCTCTTCGGCCAGGAGACGGCCGGTCACCCCTTCCAGTTCGGGCTCCGAGGCCGCGTAAATAGGGAGCACCAAGAGAACATCGGACTGGTAAAACGCCCGGGTGAATTCATCGAAAAGGGCTTGGGTCCGGGTGTACCGGTGGGGCTGAAAGACCACGACGGTCCGCCGGTTGGGCCAACCCTCCTTCACCGCCTCCAGGGTGGTCTTGATTTCCGTGGGGTGATGGCCGTAGTCGTCCACCACCGTGACGCCCCGGACGTCTCCCTTGATTTCGAGCCGGCGCTGCACCCCCTGTACCGAAGCCAGGGTTTCCCGGATCTTCCCGAAGGGGATCCCCAGTTCCATGCCCACCGCCACGGCGGCCAGGGCGTTGGACACGTTATGGATTCCGGGCAGGTTCAACACCATGGAGCCCAGTTTCTGCTCCTTGAAATAGACCCGGAAACGGCTTTTCAACCCTTCAAAGGAGACGTCTTTAACCTGGAAGTCGGCCTGTACGCTCATGCCGTAAGTGGTGAATCGTTTCCGCAGGCGGGGAATCAGGGACTGGATCGGTTCGTTGTCCAGGCACAGGACCGCCAGGCCGTAGAACGGAATGCGATGGATGAACTCCAGGAATGCCTCCTGGATGGCCTCCATGTCTTCATAGTAATCGAGGTGTTCCCGATCGATATTGGTGACCACCGCAATGGTGGGGGACATCTTCAAAAAGGAACCGTCGCTTTCGTCGGCCTCGGCCACGATGAAGTCCCCTTTTCCCAGCACGGCATTGGCGCCGATCCCTTTGAGCTTCCCGCCGATGACAACCGTGGGATCGAGCCCGCCCGCAGCCAGCACCGCGGTCACCAGGGAGGTGGTGGTGGTCTTCCCGTGGGCCCCGGCCACGGCCACGCTGTATTTCAGCCGCATCAGCTCCGCCAGCATCTCGGCCCGGGGAATGACCGGAACGGACGCCTTCTTGGCGCCGGCCACCTCCGGGTTGTCGAACCGCACCGCCGAAGAGGTCACCACCACATCGGCCCCTTCGATCTGTTCCTCCGCGTGTCCCTCATAGATGGTGCCCCCCAGGTGCTGCAGCCGCCGGGTCAAATCGGAGGTCTTCAGGTCCGATCCCGACACCTTGTACCCCAGGTTGAGCAACAGCTCGGCGATGCCGCTCATCCCGATGCCGCCGATCCCCACAAAATGAATATGATATTTTTTCAAATACATTCGATGCAATTCAGTCTTTTTGTTTCCATCGAAACCGGATCCTCTTTCGACGCGCTTCCACAAGGGCCGTCATGTCGTCGACGATGACACGTGCGGCATCCGGCCGTCCGAAATCTTTGGCCCGCAGGGCCATGCGGGAAAGGGCCTCCGGACGACCGGCATAATGAACGATCTTTTCGGCAAGCATCTTTCCATCAAGCATGATCTGGGGGATCATCTCCGCAGCCCCTGCATCCGCCAGTTCCCGGGCATTGCGGGTCTGGTGGTCGTCGGCGGCAAAGGGAAACGGGACGAAGATCGCCGGTTTCCCCAAAGCCGTTAACTCGGCCACGGTGGTGGCCCCGGAGCGGCAGATGACCAGATCCGCTGCGGCGTACCGGTTTTCCATGTCGTCGAAAAACGGGGCGACGGTGCCGGAAACTCCGGATGCGACATACACCTGTCGAACCCAATGGGCGTCCGCCGGGCCGGTTTGATGAATAAAATGGAACCGCGGTTTTTCCGTCAGCGAATCCAGGGCCTGGGTCACGGCCACATTGACCGCATGCGCCCCCTGGCTGCCGCCGATCACCAGGATCGTAAAGGGGCGGTCTTCATGCACCGGCGCATCGCCCACCGACAGAACGGACCTGCGCACCGGATTTCCCGTATACAGAACCCGGGGATGCTTCATGCGTTCCCGGGTACCGGGAAACGAGACATAGATTCGATCCGCCAGGGGGAAGAGCATCCGGTTGGTCATGCCCGGCAACCGGTTTTGTTCGAACAATACAATGGGTTTCCCCAGCACCCAGCCGGCCAGCGCCACTACCCCGGCGGTGTAACTCCCCAGGCCCGCCACGACGTGGGGCTTGAAACGATGGATCACCCTGATGGATGCCACCAGCCCTTTCGGGATTTTTGCCGCCGCCGAAAATTTCTCAAAAAAACGGCGGCCTTTGATGCCTTCCGCCGCGATGACGGCAAGGGGGAATCCCACCCGTTCCAGGGCCGCCCGCTCGAAGGGTTTTCCGGTGACAACGAACAGGACCCCATGATTTCGATTCCGGGCCGTGAGTTCCTGGGCCACGGCGATCCCGGGAAAGAGGTGCCCGCCGGTCCCTCCCCCGCCGAACAGCACGCGAATGGGTCTTGAAAGCGCGTTCATCGGCCGTTTCTCCCTGTCACGACGAGTTTATTGGGAGAGGCGTCGATATTCATGAGAATCCCGATGGACACCATGTTCAAGAGCAGAGAAGAGCCGCCGTAGCTCAAAAAAGGAAGCGCCAGCCCTTTTGTGGGCAAAAGGCCGAGGGTCACCCCCATGTTGATGCAGACCTGCAATCCGATGGCCACTGTCAAACCGGCGGCCAGGTAGGCGCCGAAAGGATCCACTGTCTTTTTGGCGATCCGGATCCCCCGCCATAAGATCAGAACGTAAAGCCCCAGGATGAAAAGAACCCCCCAAAGGCCCAGTTCCTCGCCCACGATGGAGAAGATGAAGTCGGTATGGGGTTCCGGGAGATAAAAGAGTTTCTGATACCCGTTTCCGATGCCGACTCCCCAAATGCCGCCGCTTCCGAAGGCCATAAGAGAATGGATGATCTGATATCCCTCGTCTTTCGGATATGCCCAGGGGTTCATGAAGCTCACCAGCCGGCGGATCCGGTATTGGGCATCCATCAACAAAAAATACGCCGCCGGCAAAACCAGAATAAAGGCGCTGCTCAAATGGACCAGGCGCACCCCGCCGATGAAGAGCATGACCCAGGTGACGGCGCCCAGGATCACCGCCGATCCGAAATCGGGTTCGCACAAAATCAGCAGGGCGAAGGCGGAAAAGACCAGGACATGGGGGAGAAACCCCACGGAAAATTCCCGGACCGAATCCCCCTTCTTGCTCAACGAGTAGGCAAGATAGATCACCAGGGCCAAGCGGGCGAATTCGGAGGGCTGAAACGACACGCTTCCAAACCGAAGCCATCGCGCGCTCCCCCCGGCCGAAAAGCCCCATGGGGTGACATGGATCGCCGCCAAAAGGCCCAGGGCCAAAAATACCAGGGGATACGCTAAAGACCGGTACCAGTGATACGGCACATGCCGGCAGGCCACCAGCGCCACGATGCCCATCAGGGCAAAGCTCCCTTGTTTTTTCAGGAAAAAAAGGTCGTTGCCGAATTTTTTTAACGCCAGGGCGGAACTGGCGCTGTAAATCATCACGATTCCGATGCCCACCAAAAAGAGAACCGGAAACAAAAGCATCACGTCGTAGCCTGCCTTTTGCAGTCGGAATTCCGCCTGGGCGGGGGGCTGCATTTGCCGGTTTTCCGTCATGACAATGCCTCAACCGCCTTTCGAAATGTTTTCCCCCGATGGGTATAATCCGTGAACATGTCAAAGCTGGCACACGCGGGGGAGAGCAGCACCACGTCTCCGGAAAAGGCCGCCCGGAAGGCGGCGTCCACCGCGGATACCATGTCCTTTGCCGTTTCCATGGGAACCGTACCCTCTAGCGCCGCTTGTATCTGCGGTGCGGCTTCCCCCATGAGAATGACTTTCCGGGCATAGCGGCGGACCGGCTCCCGGAGCAGGGTAAAATCGCTCCCCTTGTCCCGCCCGCCCATGATCAGCACGACAGGAGACGTAAAGGATTCCAGTGCGCACAAAACGGAATAGACATTGGTGGCCTTTGAATCATTGACAAAGCGAATCCCTTTGCTCTCCCCCACGGATTCCAAGCGGTGGGGAAGTCCCTTAAAGGCCTTCAGGGCCCCCTGAATCCCGGATGGATCGGCGCCTGCCGCCAGGGCCGCCACACAGGCGGCCGCGGCGTTTTCCCGGCCGTACCGCCCGACAAAACAGGTGCCGGCCAGGTCAAAGGTGGCCTCCAACGCAGGGATTTCTTTTTGATTCTGCGATCTCACCCCGTTGATGAAGATGTGATCCGAAAAGACCGCGGCCCCGGATTCGGCTTCGCTGCGCCCCGTAAAAAAGAGCCGCCGGCTCGGGATGCCGGCGGTGAGACGCCGGATGAACGAATCCGCACCGTTCAGCACGGCCGTATCCGATCCTCGCTGGTTTTCGAAAAGCCTTGCCTTGGCTCGGCCATAGGCCGCCAGGTCCGGATACCGGTCCAGGTGGTCCGGCGTGATGTTCAAAAGGACCCCCACCCGCGGCCGAAATGTCTCAATCGTATCGAGCTGAAAACTGCTTACTTCCACCACCACCGCATCCGCGCTTCCTCCATGGACGGCATGTTCGATGAGGGGAGAACCGATGTTTCCGCCCACGAACACCTTTTTCCCGGAGTGCCGCAGCATCTCCCCCACCACAGCGGTGGTGGTGGTTTTTCCATTGGTCCCGGTCACCGCCACAAGGGATTCGGTAACGTACCGGGAGGCGAGTTCCATCTCCCCGGTCACCGGTACCCCGGCCGCCTTCGCCGCCTGAACGGGAGGGATGGACAAGGGAACCCCGGGACTGATGACCACCAGGTCCGCGGTGGTAAACGTTTCTTCCCGGTGTTCTCCCAGTTGGAGTGCCACGCCCATTCGGCGGCATTGGGCGGGATAGTCCCCGAGGAGGGCCTCATGATTTTGATCCGTCACGGTCACCTTCGCTCTTTGTTTCACCAGAAACCGGGCCAGTGCGATCCCGGTTCGGCCCAATCCCACTACCAGCACCTTTTTATTCATCAGGTTTGTCGGGGTCGATCGATGATTTACGGCCATGGCGGCATTTTCTATCGGTTCGGATTCCTGTTATCTGAGCTTCAATGTACTCATGGACAAAAGCGCCAGGGCGATGGCGATGATCCAGAACCGCACGATGACCTTGGGTTCCGGCCATCCCTTGAGTTCAAAGTGGTGATGCAGCGGCGCCATCCGGAAAATTCGACGTCCTCGGGTCATCTTGAAGTATCCCACCTGAAAAATCACCGAGAGGGCTTCGATAACGAAAAGTCCTCCCACCAAAACCAGAAGGATCTCCTGTTTGGTGATCACCGCCACGCCCCCCAGTGCGGCCCCCAGGGAAAGGGACCCCACATCCCCCATGAAAACCTGGGCCGGATAGGTATTGAACCATAAAAAGCCCAGCCCAGCCCCGACCAAGGCCCCGCAGAAGACGGTCACTTCCCCGGAACCGAAAACGTACTCGATCTGGAGGTACTCGGCGATCTTCACGTGCCCGGCGACATAGGCGAAGACCATGTAGGTGGCGGCGGCGATGGTGACGGGTCCGATGGCCAATCCATCGAGACCGTCCGTAAGGTTGACGGCATTGGAGGCCCCGGAAATGACCAGCGCGCCGAAAAGAACGGCGAATATTCCCAGATCCGGGGTGATGTTTTTAAAAAAGGGGACCGTGATCCGGGTGTCGAAACCGGGATTCATATAAATAAAGCCTGCCGCCAGCAGGGCCGCCGTCGTTTGCAGCACCAGCTTCTGCCGGACGGTGAGTCCCTTATTGAGCTTTTTGACCTGCTTGAGATAGTCGTCGGCGAAACCGATGGCGCCGTAGGCAAGGGTGATGAAAAGGAGGATCCAGATGTAGGCGTTCGTAAGACTGGCCCAAAGCAAGGTGGAAGAGACCACGGCGATCAGGATCAGAATGCCTCCCATGGTGGGGGTGCCGGCTTTCTGGTGGTGCATGCTCGGGCCGTCTTCCCGGATGTATTGCCCCACCTGAAGGCGGGCCAGTTTCCGGATCACGTAGGGCCCCAAAAGAAAACAGATCAAAAAGGCCGTCAGGCTCGCATAAATGGTCCGGAAGGTAATGTACCGGAACACGTTGAATGCGGAGATATGGGTGTGAAAGGAATACAAGAGATGGTACAGCATGCTATTCGGCCTTCTTTCTTTCCGCCGGAGAGTTTTCGTATCCTGCCCCGTCTTTTTGGGTCCACGTTTTCAGCGCCTGGACCACCGTCTCCATGGCCATGCCGCGGGATCCCTTCACGAGGACCCAATCCCCGGGTTTCAGGCGGGGAAAAAGATCCGCCGCCACCGCGTCCTTGGCCCCGGTGAACACCGTTTCTTCCGGCATTCCCGCCGCCACCGCGCCCGCCGCCACGGCGGGCGCAAACCGTCCGGCGGCGTAGAGCCGATGGGCCCCTGCATCCCCGGCATGGGCGCCGATGCGACGATGCAATGCTTCCGAATGAATCCCGAGTTCGAGCATGTCCCCCAACACCAGTATGCCGCGGCCTTTTTTCCCTTTCAATCGCATGAGCGTGTCGATGGCCGCCTTCATGGACCCGGGATTGGCGTTGTAGGTGTCGTCGATGAGGCCGATGCGGCCGGCGAGCATCGTCACGGCCATCCGGCCTTTTTCCGGAACGAAGGCCTCCAGGCCGTCCCGGATGCGGTCCGGGGAGAGCCCCGCAAGAAAACCCACTGCCGCCGCACCCAGGGCGTTTGACATCATGAATCTCCCCGGGGTGGGAAGCCTTACGGGAATCCGCGTTCCGGCCACGTGCAAATCGAACCGCACGCTCTGACGAGCCTCCCGAACCGCCGTCGCCCGAATCGCAACGGATTTCCGGCTGCCGTAAAAGAGCACACGGCAGGCTGCACGGCCCGTGAGCTCCAAGACCCGGGGATCATCGGCGTTGAGGACGGCGACGCCGTCTTTTGGTATATGGTCCAATAGCTCGGCCTTGGCCGCCGCCACTCCCTCCACGGAACCCACCCCTTCCAGATGCGCCGGTGCGATGTTGGTGATCAGTCCGATGTTCGGCGAGCAGATCGCCGCCAGTCGCCCGATTTCTCCGGGATGGTTCATTCCCAGTTCCACCACCGCCCATTGGTGCTCGGGGGAAAGATTCAACAGCGTCATCGGCACCCCGATTTCATTATTGTAATTTCCGAGCGTCGACAGGGTCGAAAACTTCTGCCGGATCACTTCCGCGGTCATTTTTCGTGTGGTGGTCTTCCCGTTGGATCCGGTAATGGCCGCCACTTTACCGTTCCAGCGGCGCCGGTGGTGGGCCGCCAGTGCCCCCAAGGCACGGGTCGTATCCGGAGCCGAAACACAAAAAATCCCCTGATCTCTGAACCGCTGAAGCGGAAGCCGTCGCACAAACCGTCTTTCCACCAGGACGCCGGAAGCCCCTTTTTCCACCGCCTGGGCGGCAAACCGGTGCCCGTCGAACCGTTCCCCTACGAGCGCCACGAACAGCTGCCCGGAGGCAATATGCCGGGAATCGGTGGAAACGCCGGAGAAACGCCGCCGCGTGCTTCCCGACAGTAATGTCCCGCCGGTTGCCTCAAGCACCCGGGAACCGGTCCAGGTATAGACAAATCCTTTTTTCCCTTCCGGCACCGTCACACGGCCTCCGCTTTTTCAGGATCCATGGACAAGGCCGCCGCGGCTTCTTCCCGGTCGTCGAAATGCACCGTCTTTTCGCCGCGAATCTGATACGTTTCGTGTCCTTTTCCCGCGATGAGAACCGCATCTCCGGGGCGAGCCGTCCGGATTCCCAACCGGATGGCTTTTCTTCGATCGGGTTCGATGATAAATTCGCCCCTGTCCGGAACCAAGGGATCCAGAGAATCCCTTTCCCGGGGACACGTCTTCTCGAGTCCTTCTTTGATCTCCCGGATGATGGCCAGGGGATCCTCTTTCCGGGGGTTGTCCGAAGTCAAAATGACCCTGTCGGAAAATCTTCCCGCGATCTCCCCCATGAGGGGCCGTTTTTTCCGGTCGCGGTTTCCGCCGCACCCAAAAACGGTAATCACCCTTCTGGGATTCAGGGCCCGCATCGCCTTGAGTGCGTTTTCCAGGGCATCCGGGGTATGGGCATAGTCGATGATCACATGGCGGCCGGCCCGATCCGGTATCGTCTCGAAGCGGCCGGGAATCCGTCCGAGGGTTTCCAGTCCGTCCCGGATCGTCTCCAGGGAAAACCCCAGTGCAATGCCCACGCCCGCGGCGCAAAGGAGGTTTTCCAGGTTATGCCGCCCGATGAGGGCGGAATGGAATTCAAAGGCGCCCGCCGGCGTGTGCATCACGGCCCTTATTCCGGAGATGTCCGACCGGAGACACTCTGCCCGGACCGTGTTTTCGGGATCCGATCCCACGCCGATGCCGACACCGGGAAATTGCTTCAAAAGAGTTTTTCCCCGGGGGTCGTTGCCGTTGAAGACCGCAACGGCCCGGTCCTTCTTGGGGCCCTGTTGCAGCAATTCCATGAAGAGGCGTTTCTTGGCGGCCCAGTAATCTTCCATATCCCGGTGGAAGTCGAGATGATCCCGGCTCAAATTGGTAAAGACCCCCACGTCCATCCAGCAGTCGTCCACCCGGGAAAGGGCGAGAGCATGGGAGGACACCTCCATCACCGCATGGGTGACGCCCCTTTCCCGCATATCCGAAAGCATCCGCTGGAGATCGACCGATTCCGGAGTGGTCAAGGGACTGTTCAGATGCTGACCGGCGTACCGGGAATAGATGGTTCCCAAAAGGCCCGCGGCATACCCGGCTTTTTTAAATAAGTTTTCCACCAGGTGCGCCGTCGTCGTCTTCCCGTTGGTCCCCGTGATGCCGACCAAGGTCATGCTCCCGGACGGGTTCCCGAAAAATTCGGCGGAAGCACCGGAAAGGGCCTTGCGGGTGTTGTTCACCAGGAAACACGGCACATTGATGGAAACGGGCGTTTCCACCACCAGGGCGGCGGCCCCGCGCTCAATGGCGATGGGAATGTAATCATGCCCGTCGGCGCTTTGTCCTTTGACGGCAAAAAACATGCCCCCCTCTTTTACTTCCTGTGCGCGGTAATGGATGCCCTGGATATCGATTGCTTCTCCCATCGGTGCACCCATCCGTCGAATCGTCTGGGCGGCGGCGATTCTTTGTATTAACCGGGAAAGGATCAACCCGCCTCCTCGAAATGGACCCAGGCCGTCATCCCCTTCGGTTCGACATCCGGCGGAACCTTCAGGTATCCCAGCGTCTGCTGGACGATCCGGCGGAAGACAGGCGCTGCCACGGTGCCGCCGTAATGGGCTTTCTTGGGTTCATCCACCACCACCAAAACCGCAATCCGGGGGGCTTGCACCGGGGCAAAACCGACAAAAGAGGATGTATACCGGCCCCGGGCGTATCCGCCCTTTGGATCCACTTTCTGCGCTGTTCCGGTCTTGCCGCACACGGAATACCCTTCCGGGACGGCCTTTGTTCCGGTTCCCTCGTCCGACACAACGGCCTGCATCATCCTTGTGACTTCCCGGGCGGTCTTTGCGGAAATCGCCCGTCGGACCTTCCGGGGTCCGAAGGTGGTCAAAAGCCTTCCTTCTTTATTGGTGATCCCCATGACCAGATAGGGCTTCATCAGGACACCCTCGTTGGCGATGACGGAAACCCCGGTGATCAACTGCAGGGCGGAAACGGAAATCCCCTGTCCAAATGCAATGACCGCCGCGTCGATCTTTTTCCATTGTTGAAAAGGCGCCATCATGCCCGATGTCTCCCCGGGACAATCGACACCGGTCTTTTCACCGAAACCGAAGGCCCTGAGGGTCTGGTGCAGGGCTTCCGGGCCGATGGTCTGACTCACCTTGACCGCCCCGATATTGCTTGAATACCGGACGACATCCTTGAGGGTCATCCAGCCGTGAGGATGGGTGTCGTGAATGATGTGCTTGCCCACCCGGTAAGTGCCGTTTTCACCAAAAAAAATCGAGCTCCTGGAAACAATTCCGGTCTCAAGGGCCGCCGCCGCGGTGAAAATCTTCATGGTGGACCCGGGCTCAAAGTTGTCCGTCACCGCGCGGTTGCGCCAGGTATGCCGGCTGAAGGACTGAAAGTCGTTGGGGTTGAGGAAAGGGTAGTGTGCCATGGCCAGGATCTGACCGGTGGCCGGTTCCATGACCAGGGCAAGTCCGGATTTGGCCGAAAATTCTTCCACCGCATCCTTCAACGCGCTTTCCGTGATGTATTGTATCGTCCGGTCAAGGGTTAGGACCAGATTGTTTCCGTTGAAGTCTCGGTCCTTAGTGCTACCGTCTTCCAGATTGCGGCCTAATGCATCCTTGACCACGTGGAACTCACCGTTTCCCCCCCGCAGATACCGATCGTAATAAAATTCGATTCCTTCCAAGCCGCGGCCGTCGATTCCTGAAAATCCGATGACCTGGGCGGCCAGGGCCCGGTTGGGGTAGAACCGACTGTGCTCCGGAATGAAATCGATCCCTTCAATTTGAAGGGCCTTGACGTCGAGGGTTTCCCGGGGGGACACCTGCCGTTTTATCCAAACGAAATTTTTCTCCGAAGACAGCTTTTGGGCCAATCCCTTGCGCTCGAGTTGAAGTGTTTTAGCCAAGGCGGGAACGAGCCGCCGGGTTTCCCGGATGGTTCCGGGGTACGCCGCAATGGAAGGCAGTTCGTTCGTCACCGCCAGTTCCGTATAATTGCGATCGTAAATGGTGCCGCGTTTCCCCCTTGAAACAAGAGACTTCTGATATTGATGGGAGGCTTTCTCGGAAAGAACGCTGCTGCAAAAGGCTTGAAGGTGAATCGCCCGGGCCGCAAGGGCAGCGACGAAAACGGCGAAAAGGCATCCCACCAGGGTAATCCGAAACCCGATCTTGTTTTTGACCTTTGGTTTCATGGAAGCCGCCTCACCTGTTCGGGTGCGGGCATTTGCAGCCCAAACCGTTTTTGCATCATCTCCGAAAGCCGCTGGGGAGAGCGGAGATGGGCCAACTCGATGGTCAGATCCTTTTCCAGCTTGACGAGTTCCTTTTGCCGTTCCATGGCCATTGAAATTTCGTAACCCGCCTTCATGGACTGCACGCGGCACCATGTATAGAAAAACAGCTCCGCCACAAAGAAACCCAGGATCACCAGCCAAGGGATCACGACGGTCCGTCTTTCTTTTTGTTTTTTGGAAATACGCTCAGGCAACGGGTTTTCCCTTTCGGGCGTTCTTTTCCTCCATGAATACTTCCCGGTCGATTTTTTCGGCGACCCGCAACCGGGCGCTCCGGGCCATGGGATTTTCGCGGACCTCCGCCTCCGAGGGCCGGACGGGCCTTTTGGTGAGGACGCGGAAAACCGGTTCCCGATGACACGTGCACCGGGGAAAATCCGGCGGACAGGTGCAGGGATGTTCCAGTGCTTTGAAGCGGGTCTTGACCATCCGGTCCTCCAGGGAATGGAAGGAGAGGATGCAAATCCGGCCCGACGGGTTGAGCCGGTCGACGATTTCTTCCAAAAAGGTGTTTAAATTTTCCAATTCGGCGTTGACGGCGATACGCAGCGCCATGAAGACCCGCGTGGCCGGATGGATTCTTCGATGGGCCGTTTTCCGGGCAGGGACGGCCTGGGAGACGATCCGGGAAAGCTCGAGGCTGGTGCGAATCCGGCGGGTGGCCCTGACGGACACGATGCGTTTGGCGATTTTTTTGGCCCATCGTTCCTCACCGAATTCTTTCAACAGCGCCGCCAGGTCGTCTGCCGGTAAATCATTGACCAGATCTTCGGCGCGCAACGCGCTTCGGTCATCCATCCGCATATCCAGCGGCTCGTCCTTTTGAAAAGAAAAACCCCTTCCGGAAAATTCGAGTTGTTGCAGGGAAACGCCCAGGTCGAGAAGGATGCCGTCGACGGCCGGGACGTTCAATTGCTGGAGACATTCGGGAAGGCGGGTGAAATTGCCGTGAAAGAGATGAATGCGGTCTTCAAACGGTGCGAGGACGTTTCGGGCGTGGGCGATGGCGTCCCGGTCCCGATCGATGCCGATGAAGCGCCCATCCGGGGGAAGGGACTTCAAAATGGCCGTTGCATGTCCGCTGCCCCCGAGTGTACAGTCAACGAATACGCGTTCCTGTCCGGGTTTCAGATAATGAAGGACCTCTCGGGTCATGACGGGAACGTGATGAAACGGCATCGACTATATTCCTAACTTGGCAATTTCGTTCCGGACCTCCTCCTTTTTCATGTCTTGTTCCATTTCGACGTTTTCTTTATCCCAGTTTTCCCGGGACCAGATCTCAAAATGATCCAGAACGCCCACCAGGACCACATCCTTTTCGATCCCCGCATATTGCCGTAAAAGAGGAGGGATCAGCATGCGTCCCTGCCTGTCAAAGGGGCAGTCCGAGGCCCCGCCGATGAACACGCGCCGGAACCGGCGCATGTTATCGCTGGTCTCGGCCAAGGAGAGAATCTTGGCCTCCACCTTCTTCCATTCTTCGAACGTATACGCATGAAGACATTTGTCCAGCCGTGACAGCATCAGCCGGTCCGCTCCGCTGTTCCCGATCACTTCCCGGAACCGTGCGGGGATGACCAACCGGCCCTTATCGTCGACGGTATGAAAGGAGCTTCCCCTGAACATGCTTCCACCATTTTTTCCCACTTTATACCACTGTCGCGCATAAAAACCGATTTTTTATACAATGTCAAGGAAAAAATCCTTTTCCAAGTAGATATTTTTTACAATAATTCGATTAAGTTAAATTCACCCCGTGTCATTTTTAAAAAAGTGGAAGAATGTGGTGATGAAAATGAAAAAGCAATGCATCCGACGGGGAATTTTCAAAACATCGATGTGTCTCGTTTACAGAACCTCCGGTTCCTGCTAAAAGGTGGGCAAATATGGACTTTGTTTCAGGAACCGTGGTGCAAAGGGGGGCGTTTTGGAAGAAAAGAAAAAGGGAAAATCCACAAAGGACCCGGATTGGGAAAACCGAAGGCTTTGCGTGGATGGCGCCTGCATCGGTGTCATCGGCCCGGACGGGTACTGCAAAGAATGCGGAAAACCCGAAGATCCGGAAATGCCGGAGGCCCGGGTCCGGGGACCTGAAGACGCCGGCGTCGATTTTTTTCCCGAGTCCGCATCGGCGTCCGAATCCGAAAGTCAAGAAAACGGATCCACGTTTGATGCCTATTGGAAAAACCGCCGGCTTTGTGCCGATGAGGCCTGCATCGGTGTCATCGGCCCGGACGGCCGTTGTAAAGAATGCGGAAAATCCGAAGCCTCATCCACCGGGTGAACCGTGAATATCAAGGAGGCGTTCATGAAAAAGATTGAGATTCGGCGGAATCCGGATGAAAAAACCCTCGAATCGGCCGGTGTATTTCAATGGCCCGTATGGACCAAGGAGGTCTCCGAGTTCCCCTGGACCTACGACGCCGCCGAAACCTGCTATTTTCTCGAAGGAGAGGTTACCGTCACCCCTGAAGACGGGGAGCCCGTTTTAGTGGGAAAAGGGGACCTGGTCACCTTTCCCCAAGGGATGTCGTGCACCTGGAAGATCGTAAAAAACGTCAAAAAACATTACCGGTTTGAATGAGGCTCCCCCCTGTGCGCCGAAAAGAAAGAGAAATCACGGATCCCCAAGAAATGGAAACGATCATCCGCAAGGCCCGCACCTGCCACATCGCCATGGTGGACGGGGACCGGCCGTACATGGTCACCATGTGCTTCGGGTACGAACCCGGGGCGATCTACCTGCATTCGGCGGATGGGGGGCGGAAGATCGATGTTCTTAAAAAAAATCCCACGGTCTGCGTGGCGTTCGAGGGGGAACACAGCCTCATTGAAGGCAAAACCGCCTGCGGTTTCGGGATGCACTATGAAAGCGTGCTGGCCTTCGGACGGGTCCGATTCATCGAGGATCCGGACTTGAAACGCAAAGCGCTGGACGTTCTCATGAACCATTACGCCCGGGGATCCTTTGACTATCCGGAGGACACTCTTGATAAAACATGCCTTCTCCGGGTGGACATCGAACACATGAACGGGAAGCGATCCGGATGAGATCCTTTTCATCCCCCGCTTTTCTTCGATGGATGCCTTTGGGGTGAAAATGGCCCACGCTGCGCAGCAAAACCGGGCATGGAAGGGACTCGGACCCACGGCGAAGCGGCTGTTCATGGGCGCTCGTTCCAGCCACGATTGGGAACACACCCAGCGGGTGTGCCGGCTCTGCCGGCGCATGGGCCCCGCAGAAGGCGCGGACATGGACGTCCTGCTGGCGGCGGGTTATTTGCACGACATCGGCCGCTGTTTTGAAGACGCCGCCAATGGCGGTGTTTGTCACGCGGAAAAAGGGGCCCAAATGGCCGGAGAAATCATCGCTCCCCACGGCTTTTCCAAGGACCGGAAAGAAAATATTCTCCACTGCATCCGCGCACACCGGTTCCGGGGGAAGACGGTGCCGGAAAGCATTGAAGCCAAAGTCCTTTTCGATGCGGATAAACTGGACGCCATCGGGGCCGTGGGCATCGCCCGGGCGTATCTTTTCGCCGGAGAGATCGGGGCGCGGCTCCACAATCCCTTCGTGAAAATCGAAGCCATGCCGCCTTATTCCATCAACGATACGGGGTTCCGGGAATACAAGGTCAAACTGATAAAGATCCGGGATCGGATGCACACCGACACCGGCCGGCGACTGGCGGAAGACCGGCACCGATTCATGGAACGCTTTTTCCAACGGTTTTTAGAAGAACATGCAGGAAAGAGGTGAACAAATGAGTATCAACGTGGTGGACAAAATCGACGACCGGGTTCCGGTGAACCATGTGCTCATCAGCGTTTCGGACAAATCGGACCTGGACCTTTTCGTGACGCGTTTGATTGATCTTTGTCCGAACGTCAGAATCTTTTCAACGGGCGGCACCTACGGACGGATCAAAGAGATCCTCGGACACAAAGCGGATACGTTCCTCCAGCAGGTCGCCGATTACACCGGACAGCCCGAAACCCAGGGAGGGCTTGTCAAGACGCTGGATTTCAAGATCTACCTGGGGCTTTTGACGGAAACGTACAATGAATTCCACCAAAAGGACCTGGAACGCACCTCGAGTGTCCCCATCGACATGGTGGTCGCCAACCTGTATCCTTTTCAGGATACCGTGGCCAAATCCGGGGTGACCGTGGAGGCCGCCCGGGGGAACATCGACATCGGGGGGCCGAGCATGATCCGGGCCGCAGCCAAAAATTTCATCCGGGTCGCCTCCGTGGTGGATCCCGGCGACTATCCGTCCGTTTTGGAGGAACTCGACGCCCACGGCGGCACCACCACGTTGCAGCTTCGTTTCCGCCTGGCCCGGAAAGCCTTTGCCCACACGGCGGCGTATGATCGCGCCATCGCCGAATACCTGGGAGGACGCGGTTTCGACGAAGTCTCGTCCTGTTACAATATCACCGCCTGAGACACGGAGGAACCGATGCCGCACGTGATCGTCAAGCGCTACCCGGGAAAATCGGAAGCCCAGAAAATTCGGGATATCATCCTTTTGGCGTGTCCGGAAACCGGTGAGTCTGTTTTAAAACAATGCGGATCTTGGGTCCATACGCTTTCTGATCGGATGTGACGCAACACGGATTTTCAAAGCAACATATTTTTAAATAAAAAGGGAGGAAATCATGAAATTGCTGGTGACGTACTACACGGATTCGGGGAATACGGAAAAGGTGGCCAAGGCCATTTACGAAGCCGTCGATCAGGCGGAAAAGGAAATCGTCCCCTTGGCGGAAGCGCAAAACAAGGATCTGTCCCGGTACGACCTCATTTTTTATGGATTTCCGGTCAACGCCAGCAGTGTCCCGGCCAAGGCCCAGTCCTTTTTAAAGGCGTTGCCCCAAGGGGCAAAGCTGGCCCTTTTTTCCACCCACGGATCCTTCCGCGGCGGGCCCCTGGCCGTCACCGGCATCTATAATGCCATGTCTCTGGCCAAGCAGGCCATGGTCCTTGGGAGTTTTTGCTGCCAGGGAAAAGTCAAGGAGAGCATCCTGGAAGCGCTGGAAAAAAAGCCCGAACACAAACAATGGGTGGAAGAGGCCCGAAGCGCGATCGACCATCCGGATGCCCACGACCTGGAAGAAGCCAGGGAATTCACGAGAAAGATGCTCAGAAAAGCCAGATCTTACTAGGCCGTATACCCAAGTCGAACCCGTCGTTCATTCTCGAACAGGAAAAACAGGGCCGGCAGACCATCAGACCTCCGGGGGCGGAAGTTCCTGGACGTCCTTGAGCTGCCGTTCGATGGCCCGTGTCCGCACTTCGGCCTGATCAATGGTGCTGGCCGCCTCCTGGAGTTTTTTCTTGGTCTTGGTAAGCACTTCGCCGAATTTTGCGAATTCGTTTTTCACTCCCCCGAGGACGCGCCATACTTCACTGGACCGCCTCTCGATGGCCAGGGTCTTGAAGCCCATCTGCAGGCTGTTCAACAGGGCGGAAAGGGTGGTGGGACCACAGACCACGATCCGATATTCCCGCTGGAGGGTATCGCAGAGCCCCGGCAGGCGCAACACTTCGGCGTATAACCCTTCCACGGGTAAAAACAGGATCCCGAAATCGGTGGTGTTGGGCGGATCGATGTATTTTTCCCGGATCCAGCGGGCTTCCTGCTTGATCCGGGATTCCAGTCGTTTCAGGTGAACATCCATCGCGGCCTTGTCGGCCTGTTCCTGGGCTTCCACGAGCCTCTGGTAATCCTCCTGGGGAAACTTGGAATCGATGGGCAGATAAACCACCGATTCCTGATCCGGGTCCCTTCCCGGCAGCTTGACGGCGAACTCCACCCGTTCGTTACTCTCCTTCCGGGTGGCCACATTTACGTCGTACTGGTCCGGCGTGAGGATCTGCTCCAGGATATTGGCCAGTCGGATTTCCCCCCACATTCCCCTTGTTTTCACGTTGGTGAGGACTTTTTTGAGATCCCCCACGCCGGCGGCCAGGGTCTGCATCTCCCCCAGCCCCCGGTAGACCTGTTCCAGCCGTTCGCTGACCTGCTTGAATGATTCGCTCAACCGCTTTTCGAGGCTGGTTTGAAGCTGTTCATCCACGGTTTGACGCATCTGTTCGAGCTTTTGCCGATTGTCTTCCTGGAGCGCCCGGATCCGTTCCTCCACTGTCTTTCGCATGGACTCGAGTTTTTCTTCGGAATGCCGCGTCATTTCGTAGATGAGCCGCCCGAAAGAATCGAGTTGATCCTTTTGCATGCCGGCGTTTTCGGTCGTCCGCTGGAGGAGGGAATCGGTGGCCTCCTTGAGGGAGGTCCGCAATTCATACCGGGTTTCCCGGGATCCCGCGGCGATTTCCTCCCGGTTTTTGGAAATATCCTCCCGGACCCATCGGCGGGCTTCCTCCTGCGCCTCCGCCAGTTCCTGAAACGCATCATGCAACCGGCCGAAATGCCTTTTCAGGTTGCCCAGCAAAAAAGAAAGCAACACCACAATGCCGAGCAACAGGACAACGGCAGCAAAGACCAAAAGATCGTTTATCGGAATCACCCGGCAGCTCCTTTTGGAGGATTGAAGAAAAGCGGGGCTTACGGGAAGGATTCCGGTCAAAACAGCTTCACAACCCCATCTGAAATTTCTAAACCCTTTTTTGTAAAATTATGAATACCGGACCCCCACCATTGCTGGATAAACGGAAGACGGTCGGTTTGTCAAGATACGTTCCCGTTCAAAGCAATGTGATGGATCGCAATTTCATGTTGCCTTGCATGAAGGCCTTTGGTAGTTTTTTACTGTTTTAAGGTTCTGAAAAGCACACCGCCAAACAGCGACACAGGGTATCCCGACATGGAATGGAAAACCGTCAATGCCGGCGGAAAAAACCGGGTCATCGTCACGAAGAAGCTGCCGGGAAGCCGGTGGCTGAAAATCCTGAAAGACGCCGATTGCCGTGTTGAGATTTGTCAGTCGGACGCCGTGCTGGGTGCCGAAGACATCCGAACGGCCATGGGGTCCCGGTGCGACGGAGCCATCGGTCAATTGACGGAAGACTGGGCCGAGCCCTTGTTCAACGCCTTCAAGGCGGCGGGCGGAAGGGTTTACAGCAATTACGCCGTGGGTTTCAACAACGTGGACGTGGCCGGGGCCACCCGGAGCGGCATCCCCGTGGGAAACACCCCCGGCGTACTCACAGAAACCACCGCGGAGATGGCCGTCGCCCTCACCTTCGCCGCCGCCCGGCGTGTCGGCGAAGCGGAACGGTTTTTAAGGGCCGGGAAATTCACGGGCTGGCTTCCCACCCTCTTTTTGGGGGAACGGCTCTGGAGAAAAACGGTGGGGATCATCGGTGCAGGCCGCATCGGCGAGGCGTACGCCCGCATGATGTTGGAAGGTTTCAAGACCGACATCCTCTACCATGACCTGCACCCGAATCCCGGTCTGGAAGCCTATGCCCGGGACTATTCGGCATTTCTCGAATCCCGGGGCGGTGCGCCGTTGACATGCCGAAAAGCAAAACGCCTGGAGGACCTGCTGGAGGCGGCGGACTGCGTGAGCATCCATACGGTTTTGGATCCTTCCACCCGCCATCTGATCAACGCCGACCGCCTGGCCCTCATGAAAGAAAACGCGTTGCTCATCAATACCAGCCGGGGTCCGGTCATCGACGAGGCCGCATTGGTGGCCCATTGCCGAAAACATCCGGATTTTCGCGCCGCACTGGACGTATTTGAAAACGAGCCGGACCTGGAACCCGGGCTGGCCGAACTGGAAAACGTGGTGATCGTCCCCCACATCGCCTCGGCCACCGGTTGGACCCGGGAGGCCATGGCCGTTTTGGCCGCCGCCAACGTGGCGGCGCTTCTCCAGGGGGATCCCGTGTGGCCCGAACCCGACGTGACGCCCTTTCTCGGGGATTCGCCTCCCCGGGCCGCCCCTTCCATCGTCAACGCCCGGGAACTGGGCCTTCCTTTCCTGACGCGTTAAGGGCTTGGAATCCGCCTCTTCCCGGTTACTCTCCGGATTCCGGCAACCGCACGATCAATACCGGTTTTTTTGACCGTTGCAACACGCGTCGGGACGTACTTCCCATGGTCACATCCGCTAAAACCCCATGACCCCGGGATCCCATGACGATCATGCCGACACCCGCTTCATCGGCCGCGTGGAGGATCTGATCCACGGGGTGACCGGTTTTCACCATGATTTGCTCCACGACAAATGGGCAATCCAGGTATCGCTCTTGAGCGTCTTCACAGAAGCGCCGGAGCCGCTCCTGGATGACATCCGCCGCATGCCGGGCTTTGTCTTTTCGAAAGGCGTTAAGCTTCTCTTTCCCCACGGCGTCTTCCACCAGGGACCAGGCGAATGCCGAAGGCTCTTCAATGACATGGAGGACGATGATCTTTGCATTCAGCCGATAGGCCAGCAGTACGGCATACCCGAAGGCGTGACCCGCCTCTTCGGACAGATCCGTGGCATAAAGGATTCTTTGGATTTCGGGGATGGCATCGCTCATGGCGCTTTTCCTTGAGCCGGCCGAGGGTGATCCGTGACCGGTGCATGCAACAAGGAATCGCCGGCCGATTCTCTTTCGGCCGGCGATTCAAGGCGTTGTTTCAAAAAGGATGCTATGCCTTCAAGGGGAAGGCCGGTTGGATAATATCGTAATAGGCTTTTTCAGATACCGTTCCCCACGTGCCCACCACCTTTTGGAATTTCTTAAAGGATTCGTTGACTTTCTTTGCAATGGGCGTTTTCTGTGCTTCCGCCTCCACCACGTCCGACGCCAGTTTACGTAAAGCATTGAGGGCGTCGTCGGGAAATTTGAGGAGTTGGACCTTATGCTCGTTGATGAGCGTCTGGAGTGCCGCACCGTTTTGGGAATCGAATTGATTCAAGACCCAGAGTTCGTTTTCCATGCAGGTACAGTCAATGATGTGCTGCAGATCCTTGGGGAGTGAATCATAGACTTTTTTATTAAAAAAGTACTCCAGGTAGGTCCCCGGCTCGTGCCACCCGGGATAATAGTAATACTTGGCGGCCTGATAGAGCCCCAGCCTCAGGTCATGCAAGGGACCCACCCATTCGGTGGCATCGATGACGCCCCGCTCCAGGTTCGTAAAGATCTCGCCGCCCGGGGTCAGGACCACGGTCCCGCCGGCACCGGCCACGACTTTGCCCCCGAGGCCCGGAATCCGCATTTTGAGCCCCTTGAAATCGTCGATGGTGTTGATTTTTTTATTGAACCAGCCGCCCATTTGAACGCCGGTGGAGCCGCCCGGCCGGGGGACCAGGTTGAAGGGCGCATAAACTTCTTCCCACAGCTTCAGGCCGTCGCCGCCGTGAAACCACGCGGCCAGACCCTGGGCGTTCATGCCGAAGGGAACCGCCGCAAACCACTGTGTGGCCGGTTCCTTTCCCGCCCAATAGTACGACGCGCCGGAGCCCACTTCCACCGTGCCGTCGGAAACGGCCTGAAAGCTTTCCAGAGCCGGGACCAGTTCGCCGGCGGCAAAGACCTGGATCTTGATCCGGCCGTCCGTGAGTTCCTCGATGCGCCTGGCGAGCCGTTCACAGCCGTCCTGGAGGACCGGAAGCTTGGGCGGCCATGTGGTCACCATCTTCCATTGGTACTTCTTTTGCGCAATCACCGCCGGGGCATGCACCGCCGTGGCCGCCACCGCAGCCGCTCCCACACCCGCCTTTTTCAGAAAATCACGCCGTTTCATAGGCAACCTCCTTTAGTTAAAATTCTGAGCATGTTGCTCTGTTTAACCCTCCGAATGACTCAAGGGTTTTCCTTAACCAAAGACTAAGTCCGGCAGCCAGGTGGCCAATTGGGGGAAAAAGACCACAACGGCCAGCCCGATCATCTGGAACAGCACAAAGGGGATGATCCCCCGGTAGATATTCCCTGTGGTGATCTCCGGCGGGGTCACCGCCTTGAGATAAAACAGGGAAAAGCCGAACGGCGGGGTCAAAAAGGACGTCTGCAGGTTCACCGCCAGCAAAATGCAGAACCATACCGGATCGAAGCCGAACTCGATCATGATGGGGGCCAAAACCGGGACATGGATGAAGGTGA
>CAZQUR010000015.1:0-39891 GCA_964596535.1 uncultured Desulfobacteraceae bacterium | reverse complement strand
TAAAATTTTCGCCTTCCTTGAACTTGAATAAAAATGAACATTTTTCAAAGGTCTCATGGTAAGGAAAGACGGCCGAAGCAGCCCATAAGCCGAATTCTGTTCCCGATCCGGGTCGCCGCGAACCGGGCAGCGGTCATTCATCTGAGGGAACCGGTTCCCCGGTTCCTCTTGCGACCTACCCGGGAACTCGGGCGGGCCACCCTCAAGCGTTCCCCTATTTGGTCTTGCACCGGGTGGGGTTTACAAAGCTTCCCCGGTCACCCGGGGAACTGGTGCGCTCTTACCGCACCGTTTCACCCTTACCCGGTCCCACCCAAAGGTCGGTACCGGGCGGTATCCTTTCTGTTGCACTTTCCTTCGCGTTGCCGCGACTCCACGTTATGGAGCACCCTGCCCTGTGGTGTTCGGACTTTCCTCCGGGCGCTCAGCGCTCCGGCGACCGCTTGTGCTGCTTCGACCGTGCGGTTTTATCATGACGATTTTACGGACGCTTCCCCGGCCTCGCCCTAAAAGGACGGATCTTTGGGAAGCGTTCCGATTATACCCCTTTGGCCCGACGCGGGGCGGCTTCAAAGCGCGTTTCTTCTTTTGTCCAGTATATCATTCTCTGGCAATGGGGACAATAGGAGATGTCGTCGCGCTGCTGGAGTTCGTTATACATCTGGGGGGGGATGTTCAAATGACACCCACGACACACGGCATCTTTCACCAGAGCCACGGCCATCGACCCCACCCTTCCCTTGATCAAACGGTATTTGTCAGCCAAATCCCGGGGGATTCTTTCGGAAATTTCGCGCCGGTTTTGCTGCATCCCTTCCAATTGCTTTTCCATATCCTCCCGTTGGAGCGCCAATTCGGCTTTTTCTTCCTGGGCCTGTATTTCGAACCGGCGGCAGGACGCTTCTTTTCCTTTCATCGCCTCATCCGCCTTTTCGATTGCCTCCAGGTGTTCCAGCATCGCATCTTCCATGGACCAGACCCGGTTTTTGTGATCATCGATCTCCTTGAGAAGGGATTGGTATTCCCGGTTGGTCTTGATGGATCTCAAGGCGGCCTCACTCTTTTGCAGTCGAGACTGAACCGCCTGAACGTCCGATTCCATCGCCCGGTAGGCTTTTCTCATGTCACCCAAAGCCGATTTTTCATCTTCCAGCGTTTTCCGGGCGGAAGTCACTTCGCCGTCGATGGCATCGAAGCGTCGCGTGAGTGCGTCAAGGGATTCCTGCAGGTGATCAATCCGGATTTCAATCTCCTGGAGGGCCAGAAGGCTTTTCAACTGTTCATTCATGCGCCATCCATCCGATCTTAAACTGGTGTACGGATCTTTACCCCGCCGTTAATTACTGTGAAGGGATCGGTCTCCCCCGTGCAGCGTTCAACATTCACGTCCCATTTGTTTTTATCGATGGCCTCTCGAAGCTGATCGATCCACACGTCCAGGAAAAAATTTTCGGAGTAAAAGTGTCCCATGTCGATAAGGGCTCGCCCGTGATCCTCGACCTTTCGCGCGTCATGGTATTTGAGGTCCCCGCTGACGAAGACATCCGCATCCGAATCCAGAAAAAGATCAACAAAACCGGAGCCGCTCCCGGCGCAAAGGGCCACCTTACGGATGGACGTCTTTGCGTCTCCGGCAAAGCGAAGATGGGGAAGCCCCAATCGTTCTTTAAGGCATTTTGCATAGTCGGAAAGGTTCCGAGGCGGGGCCAAGATCCCGATTCGAAAAAAGCCGCCGTCTTCATCAACGGATTCCGAATCCACGGGAAGCGCATTTTCCAACCCAAGGCGCCGGGCCAAGGTATCGTTGACGCCGCCGGTCACTCGATCGAGATTGGTGTGCGCCGAATATATCGCAAGACGGTGGTGAAAGGCCTTTTCGAGGATGCGACCGAGGGGGGTGGAAAAATCAAGGGTTTTAATGGGTCTGAAGAAGAGCGGGTGATGGGTGACAAGCATGTCGGCGCGGTCGTTGATCGCCGCGTCGATAACGGTCCGGGCGGCGTCCAGGGCCACCCGGACCCGGTGCACCGGCCAGTCCCGCCCTCCGATTTGAAGTCCCACGTTATCCCAATTCGCCGCCAAGCTGCAAGGTGCAAATGCTTCTACCAGACCGGCGATATCTTGGACGGTAGCTTCCCTCATGTCGTTTCAACGGGATCGCCGCATCGAGGATCGGCGACAGTCCCCGTCTTTTCCGTCATTTCCCTTTGTTCTTGAGCGGGTCCCGGACCCTGCGAAACCGTTTTTCATTTTAAAGGCACCCTCGAAGCGTTTTTCTGTTTTCGAAGACATGCGATCGGACTCAAAGTGGGCCCACCTGGATTCGAACCAGGGACCGACCGGTTATGAGCCGGTGGCTCTGCCAGCTGAGCTATGGGCCCCGTCCTTGAATCATATGCGTCTGTTCCCACCACGGTGCGTAAATCGGCTTTTACCGTTGACGGGTCGTCTTGTCAACGGTTCACCCATCAATTTTCAATGAATCCCTTCAGCCGGCGGCTCCGGGTGGGATGCCGGAGTTTCCGGAGCGCCTTGGCTTCGATCTGCCGGATCCGCTCCCGGGTGACAGCGAAGTCCTGACCCACTTCTTCCAGCGTATGGTCCGCCTTTTCGCCGATGCCGAAACGCATTCGAAGCACTTTTTCCTCCCGCGGCGTAAGGGTGGCCAACACTTTGCGGGTCTGCTCCGCCAGGTTGAGATTCACCGCCGCTTCCGAAGGGAGAAGAAATTTCTTGTCTTCAATGAAATCCCCCAGATGACTGTCTTCTTCTTCTCCGATGGGAGTCTCCAGGGAGATGGGCTCTCGGGCGATCTTGAGAACCTTGCGGACCTTGTCGATGGGAATCTCCATCTTTTCGGCGATCTCTTCGGGTGTGGGTTCCCGTCCGAGTTCCTGAACAAGGTAACGGGAGGTCCGGATCAGCTTGTTGATGGTCTCGATCATATGGACCGGGATGCGGATGGTCCTGGCCTGGTCTGCGATGGCCCGAGTGATGGCCTGCCGGATCCACCAGGTGGCATAGGTGGAAAACTTGTATCCCCGGCGGTACTCGAATTTGTCCACCGCTTTCATCAGGCCGATATTCCCTTCCTGGATCAAATCCAGAAACTGGAGCCCCCGGTTGGTATACTTTTTGGCGATGCTGACAACCAACCGCAAATTGGCCTTGGTCAACTCGCTTTTGGCCAGCTTGACTTTCTTATGGGCTTCTTCCACTTTGACGATAATGCGGCGAAGGCCATGAATGTCGGCCCAGTTTTCCCGTTCCCGTTGCTGAATGGTTTCCCAAACCGCCTTCGTTTCCGTGAAAAATCCCGTCAATTCGGCGCCTTTCAAAGATGTCCGCTGGCGTGTCCATTTTAAGAATTCGGACTTGGAGCCCAGCTTTTCACAAAGGGTGGTAACGGAAACATTGAGAATGGACGCCCGGGCGGCCAGGGCATCGCTGAGCGACTTGAACGCCTCTATTTCTTTGCGGATATCTTCTTCAATGCCTTCCATTACGGATTGTTCGAGCCGCCACTCCTTGAGCACGTTGAGAATCTTGAGATTCCGGCGGCTGATGTTCTTGCGAATGGCCCGCTTTTCCCCCCGGGGAAGGGCGTCGAAAAAAAGGCGTTTCCGATACGCCAGGTTCTCTTCGTGAATCTTTCGGATCTCATGAATGGTTTTCACGAAGCCTTCGATCTTCACCGCCTCGTCCACATAGGCATCGCCTTCGTCGATATCCCGGAGGACGTGCTTGGGGCGGATCAGGGCGTTTTCGATCTGTTCCCCGAGACTCAAGATTCGATCCACACCGATCTGGGATTCCAGAAGGCATTTCAAGACCTCCTGTTCTCCCAATTCGATTTTCTTGGCGATTTCCACTTCGCCTTCACGGGTCAACAGGGTCACCATCCCCATTTCCCGCAGATACATCTTGACCGGATCCGTGATACCGCCCAAGTCCGTCACGGCGACGGTCTCGGTGTCTCCAAAAGTTTTATTTTGGTTTTCCGGAAGGTTTTCCTTGGCCTTTACTTTCTCTTTGTTCAACTGATCCATGTCGAACGTATCGGCGGGCGCCTCCGAATCTTCTGCCACTGCACGCGAAAGACGATTTTTCGTTTCTTTATTTTCAGCACCATTTTTCGTGGTGTCTTTCTTTCGGAGAGGTTTAACATCGCGCCGGACCGGTTTTTTGCGCCTGGAAGCCGGTTTTTCATCTTGGGTGCGTTTGCCGGTCCCCTGGCGGGCAGGCACGGTCTGTTTTTTTCGTTCTTTCCCTTTTGTTTGCTTTTTCGGCATCAGCAAAGACCTCCTTGGGAAGCATCAATCCCGTCTATGGAGCATTTTCTGTTTCTCTTTTAAAAGGGCGTCCGCGAGGGCGCGATTGTTTTCCTTTTGGGCTTCCTGTATCCGTGCATTCAATGCATCCCTCCGGGCCCGGTCACAGTGTTGTTCAAACTGGCGGATCAGTTTTAGACACCCCTCGGTGTTCCAGGAATCTTCCCGCGCGGCCAGATGCGCAACCCGTTCACCGAGCTCCGGGTCCTTTACCATGGAGATGAGTTCCGGAATCAACTTTTCGGAAGGGCCTCGATATTCCACTATCCGCCGGCCGATGGCTTTCAAACGATCGTCCGTGAAACGTTCCAGGATGCCCCGCTTTTGAATTTCAGGGACCATGAGAGGATACTGGAGCATCATGGAGAGGATTTTCTTCTCGAAACGCGCCGGCGGCGCCTCGGAGGCATCGGTGGAAAACGCGCCTTCAGGCGTAAAACCCTTCCCTGCATGTTGGGTTGCCGTGCCTTTTTCCCGCACGCGGGACACCTTTTTCAAGAGCAGGTCTTCCGGAACGCCGATTTCTTCTGCAACCGATTTCACAAATATAGACCGGGATATCTCGTCGTCAATGGACGCCAGGACACTTTCCAGCTCCGTCACGATACGGCTTTTCCCGGAGGGGGAAAGCCCGTGACGGGCTTTTGCGGATTCGATAAGAAAAGATACCGCCGGAGCAGCCGTTTCCATGAGCCTGAAAAAGGCATCCGGCCCCTTTTCCCGGATAAAGGCATCCGGATCTTTTCCCTCCGGAAGCGTGACGATTCGAGCGGTGACATCTTCCCGGATAAGGGCCGGGACGATTCGTTCCACCGCTTTGAGCCCGGCTGCGTCGGGATCGAAGACAAAGTAAAGCCGTTGTGCAAATCCCTTTAGGAGCCGTATATGATCCCCCGTCACCCCGGTACCCAGCGTGGCCACCACATTTTCAAATCCGAATTGATGGAGAGCGATGACATCGAAGTACCCTTCCACGAGAATCACCGCATCAAAACGGCGGCACGCCGCCTTCGCCCGGTCGAGTCCGTATAGCGAACGTCCCTTTTGGAATATCGGTGATTCGGGAGAATTGATGTATTTTGGAAGGGAATCGTCCATCACGCGCCCCCCAAAACCGATCATGCGCCCGCCGAGATCCCGGATGGGGAACAGGATGCGGTTTCGGAAGCGATCGTATCCGCCGTTCCTTTTTTTTCCGGGGATAATCAGCCCGGCTTTAAAAGCCGCATCCAGGGGGATCCGCTGTTGATTCAGATACGATATAAAGTGGTCCCAACCCATGGGGGCGTATCCGATTGCAAAAGCCTCAAGGCTTTCCTCCTTGATCCCGCGATTGTGAAGATATTGCCTGGCCGCCCTTCCGTGGGCTTTGTCCAAAAGACGCCGATGATAATATTCCATGGCGACCCGGTTGATTTCGAGGATCCGTTCCCGATCCGTTTTTTGACGGCGTTGTGCACTGGATACCGATTTTTCAGGGAGGGAGACGCCGGACCGATCGGCCAAGGCGGTGACGGCTTCCAAGAATGCCATTCCATGGTATTTCATTAAAAAGGTGAAGATATTGCCTCCTGCACTGCAGCCGAAACAGTAAAAAATCTGTTTTTCAGGATTCACCGTGAACGAAGGGGTTTTTTCGGCGTGAAAGGGGCAAAGTCCGATGAAATTTCTCCCCGCCCTTTTCAGGATCACCACTTCGGAGACAACGTCAACGATGTCGGATGCGCTTCTGATCTCCGATAGCGTCTCTTCAGGGATCCATCCGGCCAAAGGAGGCAGCCTCCAGAATTGGGCAAGGGTGTTGACGCGTATGGGAAGGACCGGTCAGGACTGTATCATTGTCTCCGCTCGCGCGTTTCATCGGGATGATGTTTTCGAACGGAAAAAGACCTTGCTTCATAATTTAATTGAAAACCTTATAATAATATAAGTTAAAAATTTATTTGTCAAGGAATTTTTTATGATTTTTTCGAAAAAATCTTTTTGACGGAGGATGAAGACGGATTGAACCGTGTCGGTCAGCGCAGTTTTCCATGTCTTTTGCCGGCGCGGATGGCTTCCGCCAAATCGAGGCTTCCGCTGTAAAGAGCTTTCCCGGTGATGACGCCCGCAACTCCCGCATGTTCCAGGGGAAGGAGGTTTCGAATGTCCTCCAGGGAGGACACCCCACCCGATGCAATGACCGGGGTGGATATGGCCGAAGCGAAGGCATGCGTAGCCTCGACATTGGGTCCGGTCTGCATGCCGTCCCGGTGAATATCGGTAAAGATGACGGCGGAAAGGCCCAGTCCCTCGAACCGCCTGGCCAGGTCCGTCGCCTGTATCCGTGTGGTTCGGGTCCATCCCTCCACGGCGACCCATCCCTCTCTGGCATCGATGCCCAGGGCGATGCGTCCCGGGTATCGGGCCGCCGCCTGTTCCACCCGGCCCGGATTCGATAAGGCCGCTGTTCCCAGGATAACGCGGTCCGCCCCCATATCCATGTACATGGAAACGGCGTCTTCGTTTCGAACCCCGCCGCCCACTTGAATGGGGATCCGGACGCTGTCGCGGATGCGCCTGACGATGGACTGACTCACGGGACGTTTTTCAAAGGCGCCGTCCAAATCCACCACATGAAGCCACTCGGCCCCTGCGTCGACCCAGTGCCGGGCCGTTTGGACCGGATCCTCCGAAAATACGGTCTCTTCCTCCCGTCGTCCCTGTTTGAGCCGGACACACTTGCCGCCTTTGATGTCAATGGCGGGAATAATGATCATGGAATGAAATTCCGTCGGGTTCCAAAAACCGCTTACAAGACGCCCTTGGTGGAGCGGACATGGGAGATGCGCGCATCCAACGCCGCGGCCGTGGCGAGGGCCCTTCCCGCCCCCTTGAAAATGGATTCGATGATATGATGGATATTTTCCCCATACGGCACATGAATGTGGAGGTTCATCCCGCCCCGTGTGGCCAAAGCCCGGAAAAACTCCTTGGCCAGGGACAAATCGAACCCCCCTGCGCCGCTGACGGAAACGTCCACCTTAAAAACCGTATACGGGCGATTGGAAATATCCACGGTGACGGCGCTGAGGGCGTCGTCCATGGGGGTAACCGCGTGACCGAAACGACGAATGCCTTTCCGGTCACCCAACGCCTCATTAAGAGCGTCTCCGAGAACCAGCCCCACATCTTCAACGGTATGATGGAAATCGACTTCAATATCCCCGGACGCCCGGATGGAGAGATCAAAAAAACCGTGTGCTGTAAATAAGGAAAGCATGTGGTTGAAAAACGGGATGGCGGTATCGATTTGTGCTTGCCCGTTTCCGTCCAGGTCCATACGGATCTGAATGCGGGTTTCCCCGGTTTTGCGACTGATTTCGGCGGATCGATTCATTGGGGCCACCTTTTACGGCGGCGTCTCGAAGGTCAGGCCGCCGATGAGAAATGAAGGGGAAAAACGGCGGATTCGGTACAACTTGTTGTATCCACCCCCGAAGCCCGCCGTTTTTACAAGTTTCTGATTTTATTGGTGGAGATGAGGGGGATCGAACCCCTGACCTCGGCGTTGCGAACGCCGCGCTCTCCCGGCTGAGCTACATCCCCATTTAAACTTTTATGTATAGCACTCCATAAACCACCGGTCAATGAAAAAAAGCTTGTATTTCATACCGTCCGAATCTACTATCTGTCATCGTTGTTGAAATCGTAAAAAACCCCATTTGGGATGGCAAAGTAAAAAGCGCCAGATGCAAGGCGCGCAAATCCTGAGGAATGAGGCGTACTTACAGGTACGCCGCAATGACGAAGGATGCCGCGCAACGCCGCAGGTGGTCTTTTTGCGAAGCCATCATCGTTGAATAAACGCCAAGGCTGCATAAAAGACATGACGAAAACCGTTTCATATGTTTCAATTTGATGGAATCGTAAAAGGGAAAAAAGACACCATGCACGCCACAAATCCATTTCTTGAAGACGCCGTCAAAGGATTCACCGAGGATCAGGACAAGCTGTTGCCGCCGAGTGAAACAGTGCGCAGGGTCAAGGAGAAATTGACGTCCGCGGGACTGCGGCTGCTGGAAGAAACGGTCCGAATCGATACCGGTCGGTTGGGAATTCCGGTCTTTTTCAGCATATGCGGGCACGACGCGGCGGCCGTCACCGGAACCCGGAAACAAATGGGCAAAGGGGCCACGCCGGAACAGGCCGAAGCCAGCGCCGTGATGGAGCTGGTGGAACGATTCTGCTTCTTCAACTTCATGAAAAACCCGGAAAACTTCACAATGGGTCTTTATGGTGATTTCGGAGAGGATGCCCTGCCCTTCAGCCACATCGCCAAAAGCGTCCATGATGAAAGCGATGACCTGGAAGTCGATCATGCGTTCTTTCGATCGCTGCCCATGAAATGGGCGAAGGCCTATAACCTGACTCAAGAGACGTTTTGCCGGATCCCCTTTGATTGGTTTTACGCCATCAACGCCTTCAACGGTCCGTCCGCCGGGAACTGCCGGGAAGAAGCCATCTGTCAGGGGATCTGCGAGGTGGTGGAGCGCCACGTGTCGGCCCTGGTGAGTCGAAACGCCCTTCCGGTACCGGCCCTTTCCACCCGGGGCGTCACGGACACCAAGGTCCTGGAGATGCTCACCAAGTATGAACGCATCGGAGTGCGCCTGGTTCTCTCCGATTTCACCCTCGACACGGGGATCCCCTCCGTGGGGGTGCTGGCCGTGGATCCGGAAACATTCCCGGAAAAAAGCGAGATCGTATGGACTGCCGGAACCACGCCGAATCCCCAAAAGGCCTTGAGCCGGGCACTGACCGAAACGGCCCAGCTCGCCGGGGATTTCAACACGTCGTCCAACTATGTGGCCTCGGGTCTCCCCAAACCGCGGAGTCTCCGGGAGGTGGCATACATCACCGATCCGCCGGGCACGGTGGACATTTCCCGACTTCCGGACCTTTCGGATCCAAACCTCAAGGTGGAAGTGCTGCGTTGCGTCGAGGCCTTATCGAAAAAAGGACTGGACGTTTTCATCATCGACGTCACGCACCCGGTGCTGCAGATCCCGGCGTTTTATACGATTATCCCCGGCGCCCATTTCCGTGAACGGGCCGGCAGCGGCAGCGTGGGAATGTTTTACGCCAAACTGTTAACCGAAAATCATCCGCCCCAACGGGCCATCGTCGAGTTGCAGCGGATGGCCGAAAAACGCCCGGACAAACATTACATTCCGTTTTATCTGGGATCCTGTCATCTTTCTTTAAACGACCCCGAAACCGCGCTGGGGTATTTTCAGCGTGCCCTGGATCTGGCCGCCGGCGAAGAAGACCTGGCCAGTATTTGCGTCTTCATGGGGGTTTGTCTCAAAGACCTGGGCCGGTTCAAGGACGCCATCGACATCCTTGAAAGAGGCCTTGTCTACGATGCCGAGCGAACGGATCTGCACAATCTGTTGGGGTTTTGTCATTTCAAACGCAAGGCCCATGAAAGGGCGATCCGGCACTTCAAGGAAGTCATCCGCCTCGATCCCGCATCGGCCATTGATTATGCCAATATCGCCTCCAACTACCGGGATATGGAAGATTACCCAAGCGCCCTCCGATACTATGAGATGGCCCTGGCCCTGGATCCGTCCATCGAATTCGCCCGAACGAATTTGGAACGCCTCAAGGCAAAAACGGGAGCATTCACCGGAAAAGCATAAGGACGGGAGGCGGGCGGGCCGTCCTTACCCCTTTATTTTGAGGAGCTCCTCCGCCAGATTCATGAAATCTTCGGCGCCGAAGCTGTGCTTTCGGTAAAACACCACAGGCTTTCCCGAAAGGGCGCTGTCGGCGATGGTGGTGTTCACCCGGATCCGGGTCTCAAAAAGCAACGGACCGTACCGGGGATCGTTGCGCAATTTTTCCAGGATCCCGTGGCTCACCCGGGTCCGGACATCAAAAAAGGTGGCCACGATCCCGGTGATCGAAAGCGCCGGGTTGATCTCCCGGCCGATGGCGGAAACGGTGTCGAAAAGCTCTTCCAGGGCGTCAAAAGAATAGGGGTGGGTCTGGCAGGGCACCAGGACTTCCCGGGCGTAGGCGAATACGTTCACCGTTAAAAGGGAAAGGCTCGGCGGCGTATCGATGAAGATGAAATCATAAAATTCCGAGAGCCCTTCCAAGGCCTCTTTCAATCGATATTCCCTTCCGGCCACATCCACCAGTTCCACCTCCGCCCCCGCCAGATCCACCGTGGAAGGGACCAGATGGAGTCCTTCCCATCGGGTTTCCACCGTCCGTTTCCGCATGCGGCCGGAGTCCGGATCCTTCATGAGTTCATACAGCGCCGGCATCCCTTCCGGCACCTGTATTCCAAGACCCCGGGTGGCGTTGGCCTGGGGATCGGCGTCTACGATCAGGACCCTTTTTTCTTTCGTGCTGAGGGCGGCTCCCAGGTTCAGCGCCATCACTGTCTTTCCGACACCCCCCTTCTCGTTGGCAACAGCGATCCTCCGGCAATGACGCGTCTCTTCCATGGCGCCTCCTCCTTTCATGGGGGGGATCCGTCGATGCCCTCCCGAATCCTGAGCATCCGGTCCCGAATTTCAAGCACAAGTGCCTTTGATGATTGGATGGTTTCCAGGGTTTGGGTCCGTTCGCGGCGCTGCCCCTCCACGACGCGCCCCAGAAGGGTCAAGGTGGAGGCATAGTCCTGGAGGCGCTGGAAAAGAGTGTCCATCAGATAACGGGACGCGGCCTCCGAAATCTTGAAAATGTATTGGAATTTGATGTTTTCCCGGTAGTCTTTGAAATGGAGAAGGACGGTTTTTTCCGTCTCCGACTTCATCCGCGACACTCCTTTCCGGAGGGACCCGATCCCTTTCCGTTGCGTTTCGGAGGCGGGTCGCTTCAGGAGTTTGGCGATCCATCCGGTAAAGGAAAAAAAACCGAAGTGCAAAAGCGCGTCCGAACGGATCTTTGCGGAGTAGCGTAATGCCATGTCGTTTTGGGGGAGGCGGATGCCGGCGCCCTGGCGGATCCAATCCATGTCCATCTTTACGGACCCGGCCGACGGCTCCACGGATGACGGAATATCCAGCGCGTCCATGTTTCGATTGTAGTCTTCCAAGGCATCGCGCACCATGGCCTCAAAGGGGGCGGCCATCCCCGCAAAGTACCGCGCCATCTTTGTCTCCGCGTCCTTGACGAAGCGAATCACCTCGGGATTGACGGTTTCGGCGATAAACGTGTCCAGGTTTTCCTTGAAATCCGAAAACAACTGAACCATCGCCTGGGAAAAGCCATTTTTTTCCACCAGTTCTTCATAACGTTCATAACGGGGCGCCCACTCCCGGATGAACCTGAGGATCCGGTTTCCGATCCCCGGGGGGCGCACATCGAAAAAGCGGTCGATATCGGATTTTAACTCCCCTTTCATTTTCAAAACAGACCCGTCCAGCGTGGTCTGAATGACGGACCGGATCTGATCGGTGCGCTCCTGGTGTGCTTTCAGTTTCGCAATGAGGTCCCCCACATCGGAAGTACTTTGGTTGAGCCCTCTTTCCATGATCCGGATCCATCGAAAAATTCCCGAGGAGACCATCCACAGGCGTTCCACATGGTTTTTTAAAAGAAGGCGGGACCGCTCTCCGTGAACCAGCCCGAAGAGCGCCGACTCGAAGGCGCGGGCCTGATCGTTGCAAAACGCGACCAACTCCGTCTCCTTTTCCCATTGGAGCATCCGGAAGCGGTCCTTTTCGGAAAGACCGTCCGGATTCGCGGAAAAGAGATTGAACAAAGCGGAAAAGATGAACAGTCTGGGATCCGGCTGCATCACGGCCACGTCTTTTTGGATTTTATCCACCACTTCCATGAGATTCGGAAGGGAGTCGTGCTCGCTGAGGTCGCAATTGACGACAAAGAGGGTGTTGTCGAGAATCCCCATCTTTTTGATCATGGACAGAAACTTGATGTCCGCCTGGCGGATCCCGGTGCGGCTGCTGATGACGTAGACAATGAGATGGGTGGAGGCAAGATAATCCTGGATCATGGCCAGATGGAGCGGGTTCGGCGCATCGCTCCCCTGACAATCCGCGATCTCCATGTGGGTCGAAAAGCGATCCGTGGGGATCTCCAGCAAGACATCCTTCAGATAGACGGCAAGGGATTCGTCTCCGACGAAGCGCCGATGTTCTCCAAAATCGGGTTCGGTGAATTCCCAAACGGTCGACGGAGCGGATATCCTCTCGTATACGCGTTCGTACCCCCTCAGGTACGATCCCAAGACCACACTGTGTATGCTGCGGGTATCCGTGGTGACAAGATGTTCCCCGTCCAGGGAATCCAGTGCTTTTTTCAATTCGTTCCGGATCTCTTTTTCCCGGATATCGAATTCCTCCCGATCCGAAAAACGAACCGGGTTAGGAAAAAGGATCAACGATTGTTTTACATCCGCGTTGACTTCTTCCCAGGTCTTGAAGAACAGCCGGGCGCGCAGATCCTTCCCCGATCGGATGCGCGTGACGATGGACGTTACCACCCCGGCTCCCCGTTTGAGGTAATCCCCCTCGAACAGGGCGTTGACCAGGGTGCTTTTTCCGGACTTGATGGCCCCCACCACGGCCACACGGACGATTTCTTCGGATAGCTGCTGTTGAACCGTGGTGCACGTGGCCTCCCAATCGGCGAAAGCATCTGCATCCACGTGGGGAATGGTCTTTAAACGCGCCAGCAACCGGACGAGTGCTTCATTGATCTGCGAAAGCGCATTGCGCGTTTCGGTATGGGCCCGCTTCATGATGCATCCCCATGGCTCTGTTGTCGATTACTGAAGAAACATCGCGGCCCATCGTCGGAAAACGGTTTCGCAACGCGCGTGACGGAGGGTTGCAAACCAAAAGAATTCATGGTAATATACTCTTTTAAAAGCGCCTCAACCCGGAAAATATCGGGACCCGAGGGGACCAACGAGCGAAGGAAAGTCTGATCCATGTCTGAAAAACATCCCGAGTGCCCGTTATATAATCCGCTGAACTGCAAGGAATATTACAATCCCAAGCTTTGCGCGTTCGTCAGGAAAGACAAGGCATGTCTGAAAAAAAGAAAGCCGAAACATAAACCGAAACCCCGCGCCCAACCGGCCACCGGCGGTTCATAACCCTTCAGGCATGGCCGGCCGTGTCGGCCAATAGTGACGGATCGATTCCAATCCCTTTCATCGCTTCTTCCCATCGTTTTTCCACCGGTGTTTCGAAAATAATGGTTTCATTGACGGGCCCCGTCATCCATGCGTTGGCTTTGATTTCCGCTTCCAGCTGCCCGGGGCCCCATCCTGCACATCCCAGGGCGATCAAGAAAGCGATGGGCCCCTGCTCCATGGCAATGGCATGGAGCACGTCGAGAGTGTTACTCATGGAAAGCGTTTCAGAGACGCGGACGGATCCTTCCCATTGAAGGGGCGGGCCGTGAAGGATGAAGACCTCCCGTTCATGAACCGGACCGCCCCAAAAGACGGGGATGGATCCGAGGGATTCGCGATGCCGGAGGCTGAATTCGTCAAAAATCGCCTTGGCCGTCAGAAACGGATGCAGGCGGTTGACAACGAGTCCGAAGGCCCCCATGGAGGAATGTTCACAGATACAGTTGACGGTTTGCGAAAAATTGGGGTCCTTCAGGCCGGGCATGGCCATCAGAAGTTGCCGTTTTAAAAATGCCGGTCCGTGTTCGCTCAGAAAAGCCTCCTGGGGCGCCGCCGGGGCGGCCGGTTGAAATGAATTCGGCCATGTCGGTAAATTCTAAAGGGCGTCATGAACCCTCCAACACCCGGATCGTTTTTCGAACATGGCACCATCGAACGGATATCATATCGGGTAAAGAAGTAATGTCAAGTCCAATGGAGCGGAAAACCCTCCTGACGTGTCGTCTGTTTTGTGAATTGCGCCTTGACATGTATCCCCCTTGAAGGATAGAAAAAGCATATACCCATGCATACCGCGCGCCCCATCCATACCCAAGCACGGCAGGATGCCCGCCGGATCTTCACAAAGGCCCTGGAGGCCGTGGAAGCCGGAAATGCCGTCCGCAGGCATCTTCGCATGGACGGTGATCGTCTTTTTTTCAAAGACCATGTCCTTTCCGTTTCGCATTTTCAACGATGTATCGCCATCGGCGCCGGGAAGGCGTCCGCCGCGATGGGACAGGCGGTGGAAGGAATTTTAAAAAAGACCCTTTCCGATGGATACATCACCGTCAAATACGGGCATGGACATCCCCTGGATCGAATTCATCTGAACGAGGCGGGGCATCCCATACCCGACGCCCGGGGCGTTGCCGGGGCCGCTGCCATCCTCGACACGGTCCGAAACGCCGGATCCGAAGATCTGGTCATCGCCCTTTTTTCCGGCGGGGGGTCGGCACTGCTTCCTCTTCCCATGGAGGGGATCTCCCTTGAGGATAAACGGGAAACGATTTCCGTGTTGCTCCAGTGCGGGGCGTCCATCCACGAAATCAATACGATTCGAAAGCATCTGTCCGGAATTAAAGGCGGCCGGCTGGCCAAAGCCGCCCACCCGGCACGGTTGGTGGCGCTGATTCTTTCCGATGTCGTGGGCGACGATTTGGACGTCATCGCTTCGGGGCCCACGGTTCCGGATCCCAGTACGTTTTCCGCCTGTATGGAGATCCTCTCCAAATATCACCTGGAAGACCGCCTTCCCTCTTCCGTGACGACGCTTCTGAGAAAAGGGTATTCCCGACAGGTTCCGGAGACGCCGAAACCCGGTGATCCGGCGTTTGAAAAAACGACGAATATCATTATCGGAAATAATTCAAATGCGCTTTCGGCCGCAAAGACCGCCGCCGAGGACATGGGGTACCATACCCTCATCCTCTCATCCGGTATCCAAGGGGATACACGGGAGGCGGCGCGGTTTCATGCCGCCATTGCCAGGGAAATTTGTTCGCGTCAACAACCGATCCCCCCGCCCGCGTGTATCCTTTCCGGGGGAGAAACCACGGTACAGGTGACCGGAACCGGGAAAGGCGGAAGAAACCAGGAGTTCGTCCTCCAGGCCGCCCTCGATATCGCCGGGGCCGGCCCCATCGTCGTTTTTTCCGCAGGCACCGACGGCACCGACGGCCCCACCGATGCCGCCGGCGCCGTGGCCGACGACGCCACCCTTTCCCGTGCCCTAGCGGCCGGGATGGATCCCGTCCGGTTTCTTGAAAACAACGACGCCTACTCTTTTTTCAAGGCCCTGGACGACCTGGTGATCACCGGTCCCACGGATACCAACGTCATGGATCTGAGGATCGTGCTGGCGCCGTGATCTTTCTTGCGCGCCGAAACACGGCAATGGAAAAGCATACCGCACAACACGGCAGACGGATCTTTTCAAAGCCACCACAAAAGACAAGATCGTAAAAAGGAGAAACATGAATTCCCGGCTGTCATTCGAACCCGTTTCCCTGGAAAAACAGCAGGCCTATTCGCGACGTTTCTTGGAAACCCCCCAAAAGGCCTCCGATTACAGCCTCGTCAACCTATGGGGCTGGCAGCCGGTGTACGATCTTCACTGGGCATGGGACGATCCCCTGGTCTGGATCCGGCAGCATCGCCCCGAACCGCTTCTGTGGGCCCCCGTGGGTCCCTGGGAGATCATCGATTGGCCGCGGCATTTCCGAAACCTGAATATCACCGGAGCCGTGTTCACCCGGATCCCGGAATCCCTTGCGACGATCTGGAAGACCGCGCTGCCCGGAGCCATCGAGACGGACCCGGAAAGGGGGAACTGGGATTATCTGTACCTTTCGGAAGAACTGGTTACACTGAAAGGCAACCGGTTTCATAAAAAGAAAAACCTGGTGCACCAGTTTATGAAAAAATACGCCCATGAGTACGTGCCTCTCGATGCGGATCGAATCACGGATGCCCTTGCCCTGCAGGAAGCCTGGTGCACCTGGCGGGACTGTGAATCCTCGGAGGTCCTCGATGCCGAAAACACCGTCATCGAGCGGGTTTTCGGCACGTTTTCCCGCTTTCCGGGTCTGTTGGGCGGCGGGATCCGTTGTGACGGTAAAATGATTGCCTATGCCGTGGGCGAACGGATGGACCCGGAGACGCTGTTGATCCATTTTGAAAAAGGGGATCCGGAATATTCGGGGGTCTATCAGGCCATCAATCAACTGTTTCTTTCCCATCACGCCGGCGAATTCCGTTTCGTCAATCGGGAACAGGATCTCGATCATCCGGGTTTGAGGAAAGCCAAGCTTTCTTATCACCCCATCGATTTCGTTCGAAAATTCCGGGTTGTTGTCCATCATCCCTGAAAGGAAAAATATCGTGCATCAAACGGCCTCAGGATATCATCGATTTACCGAGTACGACAGGGACCGCATGCCGGCCGGCGGTCTCAATTGGTCGGCATTACCGAAAAGCTATAAGTTCTATGGAGGACGTCCACCCCTTTTGCTTCCCCGGGATTTTCACTTTCCCGATATCCCCTTTTACACGCTCTACCCAGGACAGTTGACAGACACTCCCGGCGAAAAACAGCCGGACACAACAATTCTTTCCGAGATTCTTTTTCTGAGTTATGGACTCACCGCCCGGCGGCGGGCCGTGGGAGAAGATTTCTTTTTTCGAAGTGTGCCTTCCGCGGGGGCCCTCTATCCGTCTGAAATATACGTGGGAGCATGGAATGTGGAGGGGCTTCCCTCCGGCCTTTACCATTTCGATACGACCCGTCACGCACTCGTTTTGCTTCGGAAAGGAGACTTTCAGAATGTCCTCGATTCCGAGGAAGTATCCCGGCCGCCGGTTTCGGGAAAAGGGGTTTCTTTTTATATCTCCGGTATTTTTTTCCGGAGCAGTTGGAAGTATCGAAAGCGGGCCTACCGGTATGTATTAATGGATGCGGGCCACCTGATTGAAAACCTGGTCCTGGCCCTTAAGGCATATGAAATCCTCCCATTGGTTTCCTTGGATTTTAACGATGAACAGGCGTCGGTCCTGATGGGCATGGACCCCATGAAAGAGGTGTGTCTCGCCCACGTCCATTTTCCGGGCCGGGAGACGCCCCGGAAAAAAAAACCCGTATCCCTTTCTCCCCTCCCCTCGGATATTGTCAACGCCAGCACGGTGTCGGCAAAAGAAACCGTGTTCCCCGAAATTCTCGATATCCATCGATCCGGAAACAGCCTCAAACGGGATGTTCCCCCCTACGGGGCCATGAGGGAGCTTCTCGGCATCCGGGTGAACCCATGGGAAGGACTTCCCCGCCCGGCCGCCGAATCCCCGGAAACGTCCTTCGCCCGGACGGTTTTGAATCGGCGTTCGCATCGCAATTTCATTGAAAAACCCCTGGCACTGGAAACCTTTGCATGCCTCATGGACCTCGTGGCCTCTGCGGCGACACAACAGGGAGACCCGCCCTTTGAAAGTGTGCTTACCCTGGGATTTCTGGCCCAGGCGGTTGAAGGCATCCCGGCCGGGTTTTATCTGCTGGATGCCGGCCGTCGATCCTTCGGCCGGGTCCGGACCGGTTCCTTCGCCGACCCGATGGCGTCCATCTGCCTGAATCAGGAGTGGCTCAAGAACGCCGCCATTCATTTTCTTTTCATGACCCACCCGGCTGCCCTGGACCGGACATGGGGACCCAGGGGGTACCGGTACGCCATGATCGCCGCGGGCCGCCTGGGGCAAGCCGTCTACCTGGCGTGTACGGCCCTGAAACTGGGATGCTGCGGTATCGGCGCTTTTTACGACGGGGAAGCCCGGAACGTTTTATCCCTTGATCCGGAAGCCGCCCTTTTGTATCTGGTGGCCGGCGGGCATATCCGCAAACAGATAAAAAACGGATGAAAGGAAACGGAAAAATCCATGAAAGCGGTGGTTCAGCGGGTCAAGGAATGCACGGTGGCCGTGAAGGGCGAATCCGTGGGATCGATTGGGAAAGGCCTTTTGGTCTTTTTAGGCGTGCATCGGGAGGACACGCCCGCCGACGCCGAATACCTGGCGAAAAAAATCGCCGCCCTGCGGATTTTCGAAGACGACACCGCTAAGATGAACCGCTCCGTGACGGAAGTGTCCGGGAGTATTCTGGTGGTCTCCCAATTTACGCTCTACGGGGATTGCCGGAAAGGAAGACGTCCGTCTTTCATCGACGCCGCACCCCCGGATACTGCCCAGACCCTTTACGATCGTTTCGTCGAATTGCTCCGAAAGATCGGTGTTCGGGTGGAAACCGGACGGTTCCAGGCCATGATGGAGGTCGCCCTGGTGAACGACGGCCCCGTGACCCTGATCCTCGAAAGCCCCCAATGACCCCGGCATATTTTTTCTTCGTTTTGCTTTTCTTTTTCTCCGGATTGCCGGTGGCCTCTTTTGCGGCCGCTTCATCGCGACCGGATCCCTTGATGTACATCGGAAAAAAAGATGCGCTCCGGGTGGCGGGGTATGAAGGAAAGATTCTTTTTTCGAAAAATGAGACCCGGCCGATGGTTCCGGCGTCGGTGCTGAAAATTTTCACCGCCCATCTGGCCCTCACCCATTTGGGCCCCGACCATCGATTCGCCACGGATTTTTACCTGGATAATCAAAACCGGTTGAAAGTCAAAGGGTTCGGAGATCCTTTTTTCGTCTCCGAATCCCTTGCCGCCATCGCTCAAACCCTGTCCCGCCGGATCCATACCGTGGATGGCATCGTACTGGACGACACCCATTTCGCCGACCCCTTGACCATCCCCGGCATCTCCGATTCCTTCGAGCCTTACGACGCCCCCAACGGGGCCTTGTGCGTCAATTTCAACACGGTGAATTTCCGGCGGACGGGATCCGAATTCGTCAGCGCCGAGCCGCAAACCCCCCTGCTGCCCATGGTGATGCCCCGGATTCTCAAATCGGGTCTTACCGAGGGCCGAATCGTCCTTTCCCATCAACGGGCCGAAACGGTCCTTTATGCAGGACGCCTGCTGGGGCATTTCCTGGAAAAAGCGGGGATCACAGTCGAAGGAGAGATCCGCCGGGGCCGGGTGAACCCGGCCGCGGACGTTCTCGTGCTGCATCATGTTTCTGAATACCGTCTTGGGGGAATTGTTTCGCGATTGTTGGAACATTCCAACAATTTTATTGCAAACCAGTTGCTCATCAGCGTGGGCGCTGCGGTATTCGGCCCCCCGGGGACTCTGGACAAGGGCGTCCGGGCGGCCCGGAATCATGCCGCACAAGTCCTGAACATCGACGGCCTCCACCTGGTGGAAGGATCCGGCATTTCACGAAAAAATCGCGTCACGGCCCGGGCCATGCATCGCGTTCTGGAAGTATTTCGCCCCTACCGGGAACTCATGCCGAACCGGGAAAACGTTTATTTCAAGACCGGAACCCTCAAAGGGGTTCGGACTCTGGCGGGATATATCGAAAAAATGCCGGAACAAGCCTTCCCGTTCGTAATTCTCGTCAACACACCGGGAAAATCCGCTGAAAAAATCCTTGAAGCGGTGCGGGCCCGAATCCCTTAACGGGATTCCATTTTATCCCGGGTGATATGGGCGTAGGCGCTATGGTTGTGGATGGATTCGAAGTTTTCGGCGCTGACGGAAAACCAGGTGATGTTGTTATCGGAAAGGAGTTTCTTGGCGATGTCCCGGACCACGTCCTCCACGAACTTGGCATTGGTGAATCCCCGCTCCGTGACTTCCTTTTCATCCACCCGTTTCAATACCGAGTAGACATCGCACGATGAAGCGGCCTCCACGAGCTCGATCATATCTTCCAGCCAGATGAATTTCTTGAATCGGGTTTTGAGGCGTACTTCCCCCCGTTGGTTGTGGGCCCCGACATCACTGATCTCTTTGGAGCAGGGGCACACGGAACTGATGGGAACGATGACTTCTGAAATGAGATCCACCTTTCCGTTGGAATCGCTCGATCCGATGATCCGGCACGTGTAGTCCATGAGCCCCGGAGAACGGCTCACCGGGGCTTTTTTTTCAATGAAATAGGGAAAGGTCATCTCCACATGCGCCGATGCGGCATTGAGGTGCTCCTTCATTTTTTCCAAGGTTTTCGAGAAGGTGCGCAGCGAGACTTCCGGACTCAAGGAATGCAGGATTTCAACGAAACGGCTCATATGGGTCCCCCGGATCCGATGGGGAAGATCCACGTACATATTGATGGTCGCTACGGTATGCTGAAACCCGTCTCGGCGATCTCGTACCGTCACCGGATATCGCAGGTTTTTGATCCCCACATTGTCGATGGAGATGTTTCGGTCATCCCGCTGATTTTGAATGTCGATCATGATTTTCCGCCCATAGGTAATCCCGCCGTACCCGGTGGAGCGCATGGAAGAGGTTCCCTTTGATTTTCCGGTTTCGGCGGCTCATGTCGTCCAGCATGGACTTGATCTCGCTGCGCTTGGAAGTACCGGCAGTGGGGCAGGGGTTCCGAAAAACCGGGAAAGACGCTTCTTTGGCATACCGTCGAATCAGGTGTTCATCCAGATACACCAGGGGTCGGATCAAGGTGAACTTTCCGTTGAAAAGGGATTGAACCGGGAGCATGGTGCTGATTTCGCCGGCATAAAACATGTTCATCAGAAGGGTGGCGATCACATCGTCTTTGGTGTGTCCCAGGGCCAACTTGTTGCATCCCAGGGCATCGGCCAATTCAAAGAGCCGCTTCCGGCGGAGCCGGGCGCATAAAAAACACGGGTTCTCCCGGTTTTCCGGGCTATGCCCCCGGATACCGTGGTCCGATCCTTCCAGGTGAAACGGGTATCCCTGCTTCTGGCAATAGGCCTTCAGCGCGTTTGAAAATCCGCCTTTGAATCCGGGGTCCACGTAAATGCCGATGAATTCGTAGTGCACCGGAACCCGGGCCTGCCGTTCGTGTAAAATCCGTATCATACAAAGGCTGTCTTTGCCCCCCGAGAGCCCCACAGCGATCCGATCCCCCTCTTCAATCATCCGGTACCGGTGCAGGGCCTTGCCGACGAAACGATTGACGGCCTTATGGGTGTAGGTTTGATTGGACCGGTTCACGATTCCCGAATTCCAGGAACGGGGCTATGCCTGACCCTTTTTCCCGTCTTCCCTGACGACGACTTTCCCGGCGGCAATCTCCCGGAGAGCCACCACGATGTCTTCGTTCTTTGGAGAACTGACCAAATATTCGGATCCTTCACGAATCTGCCGGACCCGTTTTGCGGCCATGTGGACCAGCAGGAATCGGTTCTTGACCCGCTTCAAACAGTCTTCAATGGTGATTCTTGCCAAATGCCACCTCCGTTTCTTTATACGATTTCGAGCAATTCGTAGCAGCGTCGACCACCGGGTGTTTGGACCTCCACTTCGCTTCCCGGGGTCTTCCCCACGAGGGCTTTTCCCAAGGGGGAAAGGATCGAGATTCTACCTCTTTCCACATTCGATTCATCGGGGCCCACCAGTTGATAGGAGACCTCTTCACCGGTGTCAATATTTTCCAGAAGCACCGTGACCCCGAAGACCGCCCGATCCCTCGGAAGTTTTTCAGGATCGATGATGTCCATATGAGACAGCTTATATTGCAATTCGCTGATGCGGCCTTCGAGGAACCCCTGTCGGTCCTTGGCGGCCTCATACTCGGCGTTTTCGGATAAATCTCCGTGACCCCGGGCGTCTTCAATGGCCTGAATATTTTTCGGGCGCTCCACGGAAAGGAGACGTTCCAGTTCTTTTTTCAAGGTTACGTACCCGTCATAGGTGATGGGAATTCTTTCCAAAGCCGTCCTCCTCACAAATATTTTTCGGCTAAAATTTCAGCAATCTGGACCGCATTGGTGGCGGCACCCTTTCGGATGTTGTCCGCCACCACCCACAAATTGATGGCGTTGGGGATGGATTCGTCCTTCCGGATACGCCCCACCAGGGTCCAATCCTGGCCGGCGGCATCGATGGGCAAGGGATATCGATTCGTTGAAGGATCATCCACCACTTTCACCCCCGGCGCCGTCTCCAGGACCGCTTTCACTTCTTCGGGAGTGATGGGTTTATCCGTTTCCACATTGATGGATTCACTATGGCCGAAAAAGACCGGAACCCGAACGGTGGTGGCCGTCACACCGATATCCGTATCTTCCAGGATCTTCCGCGTCTCATGGACCATCTTCATTTCTTCTTTCGTGTAGCCGTTTTCCAGAAACGCATCGATATGGGGAAGGCAGTTAAACGCGATCCGATGCGGATAGACGTCCTTTTTGATATCCAGAAAGTGGATCATGTCCCGGGTTTGGTCGAAAAGTTCATGGATGGCCTTCTTGCCGGTACCCGACACCGCCTGATACGTGGAGACCACGATCCGCTTGATTCCGAAACGCCGGTGAATCGGATTCAAGGCCACCACCATCTGGATGGTGGAACAGTTCGGATTGGCGATGATCCCTTTCCGGGTATAATCCGTCACGGCATGGGGGTTTACCTCGGGGACCACCAGGGGCACCTCCGGATCCATCCGCCATGCACTGGAATTATCGATCACGATACAGCCGTCCTTTGCCGCATGGGGAGCAAAACGGGTGCTGGTGCTTCCTCCGGCCGAAAACAGGGCCACATCGACGCCTTTAAAGGAATCTTCGGTGAGCTCTTCAACAAGGACGGCCTCCCCCTTGTATCGAACGCGCTTTCCCGCGGATCGCTTGGATGCAAAAGCTTTCAAGGATTTCACCGGAAATTGTCTTTCTTCCAGGCATCGGAGCATCTGGTCTCCTACGGCTCCGGTGGCCCCCGCCACCGCCACGCTGAACGCTTTTTCCGTCATTTCATTCCACCTTTGTTCATTTTGTTCAATGGATCATCGAAAACCCCGCCGCCGGCGATCACCTTTGGGTTGGGGATTGAACCGCTTCGTTACATGGATTTACGCTGCAAGCGAATCCAAGGTCTTGGATTGCCGGTGTTATTTTTGATGAACCGGCAGCGCCTCTTCGTCTTCTTCCGCTGATCCGTTAGAATGATCCGGTTTCGGCTTCGTCTGCGTGCGCAGGGCGCTGATGATACCCGATAAGATATATGCTGCCCCTATGGTGAACAGGGCGATGGAAGGCAATGCAGCGATGAACATCATCATCAGTATCGCCGCCACAAGGACATTAAACTTCATCCTTCGAAACAGCTCCACCTGCTTGAAGCTTTTGAACGGAATGGTGCTCACCATCAAAAACGCCAGAAAGTAAAGCAATAAAAGCATGGCCACCGGATAGGGAGAAACCCCGATCCGGTGAAACAGCAACACGGTGGATGCGCTCATGGCAGCGGCGGCCGGAATGGGAAGCCCGGTAAAGTGGGAAGCGCTGATTTGGCTCTGGGTGTTGAAACGAGCCAACCTCAGGGCGCCGCAGGCCAGAAATAAAAATGCCGCCAACCATCCGATTCTCCCTAACGGTTGCAGGGCCCAGAGGTAGATCATGAGTCCCGGTGCGAGGCCGAAAGTCATCAGGTCCGCCAGGGAATCGTATTCCAGGCCGAATTTACTCGTGGTGCGGGTGGCCCGGGCGACTTTTCCGTCCAGGATATCGAAAACCACTCCCAACAGAATGGCCCCCGCCGCCACCGTAAACTTTTGATTGACGGCGGCGACCGTGGCGTAAAATCCGAAAAACAGATTAAAGGACGTCAACAGGTTCGGTAGCACGTAGATTCCTTTTCCGGGTTTGGCCCGGTCTTTTTGGACGCGTTTTCTTCTTTTCATTTTAAATATCCTATGATCGAAGCCCCTGCTTTGACCCGCTGTCCGATCTTCACGCAAACCGACACGGCATCCGGCAGATATACATCCACACGGGATCCGAAACGGATCAATCCGAAACGTTCCCCCCGGGCCACCGGTTCATTTTCCCGGATCACGCAGACGATCCGCCGCGCAATCCATCCCGCCACTTGCACCACGGAAATCTTTGCACCCTTTTCGGTGTTCACTAAAATTGCGTTTCTTTCGTTCAGCTCCGATGCTCGATCCCGGTTCGCGGCCATGAAGGCTCCCGGACGGTGCTCAACGGCCCCGATGCGTCCCTCATACGGGACCCGGTTGACGTGCACGTCGAAAACCGTCATGAAGATGCTGATCCGCCGGCACGGTTCGGAAAAAAAGGGGCCCGTCGAAACCGCCTCAACGGAAATTACCCGCCCATCCGCCGGAGATACCACGGTACCGGGCGCTTTCGGAACCCTTCGTTCCGGATCCCGAAAAAAAAAGACGATAAAAAGCGTCGCCCCCGCCCCCAGGATCGCGATCGTTTCAAATCCGAGAAGGGCAAACCCCACCGCGGCCAGCGCCGAGATCAGGATAAACGGGTATCCGGAGCGGGCAATGGGGATGTGATTGTTTCGGACGCGATTTCCGATTCTGTGCTGTTCCATTTATTAATAGGCTGAGCCGACGGCTTTTTCCAAACGCCATTAAAATCTCATTATATTAAAAACACCTTGGGAATTCAATCCTTTTTTGATCTTTTGGATATTTTTAAAGATCCTCGACCGGTTCATCGAAACAGGATTTTTTTCACTGGAAAGCGAAACAAAAAAATGCACGTCTTGTCTGATTCACGTCAAAGACGGCTTCCGGACATCCGCGCCCCGGATGTAAACCGGAACAAGGGACGCCGGGTCGGCTCCGGGATTTTGCCGGATCCGTTCCAGACCGAGAAATCCCACTACCGAGGCCCGGACCGCATGATCCCGGGAACCCGGGAATCGGGCCCGTTCTCCCAGAGTGCGGCGGATATTTTCGGCATAACGCAAGGCCCCTTCTCCGATGAAAAGACACGGCTCCCGGATGCCGGCCGCCGCAGCCTCCGGAGGACCCGCCGATTCCGCCGTTTCAAAAATGAACTTTTTCCCCGAGAACCGGCAGCGCGTAAAGTAGACTTCCCCTTTCCGCGCATCCAGCATGGGGCTGATCAAGATACCGGCATCGGCGACCTGGGACGCCAGAACACGGAGAGTGGACACGGAGACAACCGGTTTTCCAATGGCCAGGGCCAATCCCTTTGCCGTGCTTAACGCAATCCTCAAGCCAGTGAAGCTCCCGGGCCCATGGGTCACCGCCAATCCGTCTATTTCCGACAAGGTCAATCCGCAACGGGAAATCACCTCGCGGATGTGTTCCATGAGCCGCCGGGAATGAGATTCCTGGGCCGCTTCGATAACTTCTGCGAGGACTCCCTCCGGTGTGACGACAGCGGCGCTGCAATGTCCCGCCGCCGTATCAAAGGCCAAGATCCGCATGGATTTAAGGCTTTTTTCTGGACCGGGCCGGACTGGCTTTTCCAAAGACCACGGAAAGGACTTCGTCCATGTGTTTCACGGGGACAAAGCGGATCCGGCGCTTGACGCTTGGAGGCATTTCCTTGAGTTCTTTTTGATTTTTATCCGGAATAACGATGGTGCGGATCCCGGTGCGCAGGGCGCCCAGGGCTTTTTCCTTGAGCCCGCCCACGGGAAGCACCCGGCCCAGCAAGGTGATCTCCCCGGTCATGGCGATGACGGTGTCCACGGGTTTCTTCCGGATGGCCGAGATCAATGCCGCCGCCATGGCAATCCCGGCGGAGGGTCCGTCCTTCGGGGTGGCGCCGGCCGGCACATGGATATGGATGTCCAGGTTGTCCAGGTACCCTTCATCCACCCCGGCGGCGTTGAGGTTTTTCCGGGCGTAGCTCACCGCCGCCCGCGCCGATTCCTGCATGACCTCCCCCATTTGTCCCGTCAAGATGAGTTCGCCCTTGCCGGGGATCAGGGTGGATTCCACATACATCACCTCCCCGCCCACCTGGGTCCAGGCCAGGCCCGTGGCCAGGCCCACCTGTTCCGGCTCATCCTCCATTTCGGGGATGAATTTGGGAATCCCCAAAAATTTGACAAGGCTCCCTTTGGTGATGCGAAAGGGTGGCACCTGGCCTTCGGCGATCCGCCGGGCCACTTTTCTGCAAATGGTCTGTATTTCCCTTTCCAGGTTCCGCAGTCCGGCTTCCGCCGTATACTCCCGGATCATGAGGGACAGGGCGGTGGGACTGATGTGCACCTCATCCGGGCGCAATCCGGTTTCCTTTAACTGCCGCGGGATCAGGTGCTTGTAGGCAATGATCCGTTTTTCCTCCTCGGAATACCCGGAGAGGGGGATGATCTCCATCCGGTCCAAAAGGGCGGGCGGAATGGAATCGGTCATGTTTGCGGTAAGGATGAACATCACGTTGGAAAGGTTAAAAGGAATGTTTAGATAATGATCACTAAATGCAAAATTTTGTTCGGGATCCAATGCTTCTAAAAGCGCCGAGGCGGGGTCCCCCCGGAAGTCGGCGCCGAGTTTGTCGATTTCGTCCATCATAAAGACGGGATTGTTGGTGCCGCTATGCTTCAACCCCTGCAAAATCCTGCCGGGGAGGGCCCCGATGTACGTGCGCCGATGCCCCCGGATCTCGGCTTCATCCCGGAGCCCCCCCAGGGAAACGCGGACGAACTTCCGGTTCAAGGACCGCGAAATGGCCTGGCCCAAGGATGTCTTTCCGACACCCGGAGGGCCCACGAAGCACAAAATGGGGCCTTTCATCTTCGGGTTCAGTTTCCGTACGCTCAGATACTCCAGGACCCGGTCCTTCACGGCTTTTAAACCGTAATGTTCCGTATCCAGGGTCTTTTTGGCGGCCCGGATGTCGATGACATCCTTGGTGGCCTTTTTCCAGGGAAGCTCCGTGAGCCAATCCAGATAGGTGCGTACAATGGTGGCCTCGGCGGAATCGGGATACATCTGTTCGAGGCGTTTGAGCTGTTTTTTCGCTTCCTTATCCGCTTCGCGGGACATGCGGGCCCGCCGGATTTTCTTCCGGTACTCCGCGATTTCCATGCTGCGGTCGTCAAAGTCCCCCAATTCCCGGTGAATGGCCCGGACCTGCTCCCGCAGAAAATAATCCCGCTGGGATTTGGAGATTTCGTCCCGGACATCCGATTGGATCTTGGCCTGCATGGCGGAAAGCTCCACCTCCCGGGACAATAGATCATTAATCTTTTTCAAACGATCGATGGGATCGATGAGTTCCAGGAGCAACTGGGACTCATTGGTTTTCAGCTTCAGGTTGGATGCCGCAATATCGGCCAGTCTTCCGGGTTCTTCAATGCTCCCCAGGATGGCCTTGACATCCGCGGTCAATTCCCCACGGAGCGCCAATACCTTTTCGGACTGTTCCCGCACGTTCCGCATGAGAGCTTCGATCTCAAGGCCCACCTTCTCCACGGGTTGTTCGGGGAGGATTTCGATCCTGACCTGGAATAACGGAGAGGTCTTTTCATAGTCGAGGATCCTCCCCCGGACCATTCCCTGGGCCAATATTTTGACACTTCCGTCCGGGAGTTTGAGCACGCGGAGGATTCGGCCCACCGTTCCAACCGAAAAAATATCCGTCGGTTTGGGACTTTCGATGCCGGGGTCCTTCTGGGTGGCTAAAAACAGGAATCCTTCGCCGGATACGGCCTCCTCCACCGCCTGTACCGATTTCTCCCTGCTGACAAACAGGGGAAGGACCATGTCGATGAAAATCACCGCATCCCTTACCGGAAGGAGCGGCAGGGTGTTGGGAACGTCCGCTTCCCTTTCGTGTTCTTCCAAAATACTGATCAGATCGTCTTTATCCGTTTCGGCCATGGGTTCTCCGGTGTTGATCCGTTAAAGAATGTGAATTGGATCCAACTGAATGAATTTGTCGCGCCCCCCACGTTTCAATTCGGGGCGTAGGGGAAGCATTCCGCTTAAATAAATTAAAGTAAACTACATACCGGTTGAAACCGGTCGCTTTAGGGTTCCAGGAGCCGAGGGTTCAAGGGTTCAAGTGAATAGCATGTTGATGACCTCTATTCAATATCCCTTGAATCCTTGACCCCTTGAATCCTTGAATCCTTTGACCGAAAAAATCAAACTGAAGTCTTCGCCTAAAGGCGAGGGGTTTTCTCCCAATCCCCGAAAGGGACAATAAGACCCGTTTTGGATTTAACAACATGCATGTTGATTTTTCAGGCCAATCCCCCTATGGTCTGCCACCAAGGATGTGCCATACCCCGCAAGGACGCCTTTTCCAGGATATTTGAGTCCGTTCCCTTCGGAAAGAAGGGATGCCGGGGAAGCGTTGCGGATGAAAACCTTTTTATAAAGCAGGAAGTGTATGCCGGAGCGGATCCTTATCGACGTCATTTTTTTCATTTTCGGAGCCTGCGTCGGGAGCTTTTTGAATGTATGCATCCACCGGATTCCCGCAAACCGTTCCGTGCTCCGCCCCCGATCCATGTGCCCGGCATGCAACCATTTCATCCCTTTTTACGACAATATTCCCCTTGTGAGTTATTTCCTGCTGAAAGGCCGATGCCGCTCTTGTGCCGCTTCCATCCCTGTTCGCTATCCACTGGTGGAACTCCTTACCGGTCTTTTGGCCCTTTCCATCAGTATCCGTTATGGATTCTCTTTTCAAGGGCTGGTCTTTTTCATTTTTGTTTCCGCCCTGTTGACCGTCGCCTTCATCGATATCGATTATCAGATCATCCCGGATGTCATCACCCTGCCGGGCATCCTCCTGGGACTGGGGGCCGGCGTCTTTCTCCCCGAGATGAACATCGTGGACTCCTTGTTGGGAATCCTTTCCGGCGGCGGGGCCCTCTTGGCCGTGGCGGTCTTATATCACGCCCTGGCCAAACGGGAAGGCATGGGCGGGGGAGATATCAAGCTGCTGGCCATGATCGGTGCCATGATCGGATGGAAAGGCGTCCTTTTCACCCTTTTTGCCGCATCCCTGGTGGGGGCGCTTTCAGGCGTTCTCGTGATGCTCCGCTCGCGGAAAGGGTTGAAAACCGCCCTTCCCTTCGGTCCTTTCCTGTCCCTGGGAGCCATGGCCTACGTGCACCTGGGACCCGAAATGATTGATTGGTACTTTCATATGGGAATGTCCATCGGCTAACACGGGATCCGAACGTTTATGAAATACGCCGTGCTGTCCGACATCCATGCCAACCTCGACGCCCTGGAACGGGTCCTTTCCGACATCCAGGCCGCAAAGGTGGATCGGATCATCAATCTGGGGGATATGATCGGTTACGGGGCCCAGCCCGAAGAAGTCATCGGGGAAATCCGCCGGCATGACATAAAGACCCTTTTGGGGAATCATGAACTGGCGGTGGTGGATCCGGACTACCTGGACTGGTTCAATCCCGCCGCCCGGAAATCGCTTCTTCATACAGCGGATATGATCCGTTACCCCTCAATGCGTTTCCTCCGCAGCCTCAAACTCTTTCTTTGTATCAACGACTGCCGCTTCGTTCACGGATACCCACCCGATTCCCCCCTTACCTACCTTTTTCAGGCGGATGAAAAGACGCTGAGAAAAACCTTTTTGGATCTGAATTTCAGGATCTGTTTTGTGGGGCATACCCACCATCTGGAGAGCATTTCCTCCGGCCCCACGGGGCTGCACCGGGCACCCCTCAAAAAAGGGAAAACACAACTCCACCGGGCCCACCGGTACATTTTGAATATCGGAAGTGTGGGGCAGCCCCGGGACGGGAACAAAGATGCAAAATATATCCTTTGGGATGACGATGAAAACAGCGTGGATCTTAAGTTCATCCCCTATGATTCCAAGTCGGCGGCGGAAAAGATTCGCGCCGCCGGCCTTCCCGAAGCCCATGCCCGAAGGCTTTTGCCCGGATGAAGCGCATCGGCCGGTACCGGGTTTTGACCCTGCTGGGAAAAGGCGGGATGAGCAAAGTGTACCTTGCGGCGCTTCCGGTCATCGATCGGGTCGTCGCGCTCAAACTCCTGGATCCCCATCCCCACCTGCCGGATCTGATGGGAGAAAAGGCGCTGCATGCTCTTTTCATCACGGAGGCCCGGCGATAGCGTTTCTTTCCGGTAAGCAATTTCGATAGGGACGCCGTCATTGACGAAGAATGCCGCAACGCCGCAAGTGACCTTTTTACGATTTTGTGAAGCCCAACTTTTGATGCTTTTTCGAAGTATCCTATTTTGGGGAAGAAACCGGATCGGCCCGGACATTGTATCTGGCCCTGAGGAGCTGATGCAAAATTTTTTTCACATGATCCTCGCCGCGGGTTTCCAGTTCAATGACCACCCGGCTCATATTGATGGGCAGGTCCCCCACGTTACGGTCGTGCCGGATGTGCAGGACATTGGCCTTGAGGGCGGCGACCTGAGAAAGGAGCGCGGCCAGGGTGCCCGGAACATCTTCCAAAATCGCGGTCATCCGCATCACCCGGGCGTTTTGGATCAATTGCTGGCTGATGATCCGCCCGATGAGGGAACTGTCCATATTCCCCCCGCTGATCACCAGCACTACTTTATCCCCCTTTCTGATGGGAACGCTTTTTTCCAGGAGGGCGGCCAAGGGGACCGCCCCCGCCCCCTCGGCGAGAATCTTCTTTTTTTCCAAAAGCATGAAAATGGCCGCGGCGATCGACGATTCATTGACCGTGACCAGGTCGTCCAGATGGGAGGCTAGGATACGATAATTCCGTTTGCCGGTTTGTCTCACCGCAATGCCGTCGGCCAGGGAGGGGGCGGCATCCACCATCACCCGGCGCTGGAGGCGAAGGGATTCCCGGGCGGACGGGCACGCGGTGGACTGGACACCGATCACCCGGGTCCGGGGGCTTTGGGCCTTCACGGCGACACCGATGCCCGCGGCAAGCCCTCCCCCGCCCACCGGCACGAGGATTTTATCTGGATTCTTGAGATCTTCGAGGATCTCCAGGCCGATGGTACCCTGTCCGGTGATGATCAAGGGATCGTCAAAGGGATGGATGAACAAGCGGCCTTCCCCGGCCAGTTTTCGGGCTTCCTTGAGGCTTTCATCCACGGTTTTACCGGAAATCACGACCTTCCCGCCGTAGGCTCGGGTGGCTTCCTGCTTGCTGATGGACGCCCATTCCGGCATAATCACCGTGGCGTTCACCCGGGCCTGCCGGGCAGCCAGGGCGACACCCTGGGCGTGATTCCCCGCCGACGCCGCCACCACACCCTGCAGCCGTCTTTTTTGACTCTCGGAAAAAAGCTTAAAGACCGCCCCCCGGACTTTGAAGGACCCCGTATTCTGGAGGTTTTCGAGCTTCAGATAAATTCGGGCGCCGAAACGGCGGGATAAATACGGGGAGTGCACCAAGGGCGTGCGCAGCACCCGGTCCTTGAGGATCTCCGCCGCTTCCTGGATGTGTCGTAAGGTTGTCATGGGCCCTTTCACCTTGACTTGACCGGGAAAACCATTAAGGTTTTTTGCACGACGCAAAGAAGAACGGCTGGTGACGATTCCGTCGCATTTGAGATTTACCCCAAAAAGGATGCGGTTTCAATCGCGGTTTTTCCATGAGACCCAAAAAACCACCCTGCCGGGTTCCCCGAATGCCCAGGCCGCGGCTCCTTGAAGCACTGGGGTTCACGGTGCTTTTCGGGCTCGGTCTCTATCTGCTCACAAGGAGCGCCGTCCACGGCGATTATCACTGGCAGTGGTACCGAATCCCCCGGTTTTTCGGAACATTCCAGGAAACGGGATTCGTTCCCGGACCCATTCTTACCGGGCTTTGGGTCACCCTCCAAATTACCGCTGTAAGCCTTGCGGCGGCCATGGCGGCGGGGCTTTTAACGGCCCTGTTGCGGCTCTCCGGATCCTTCATCGGCAGAACCGTGGCCCGGGTATACCTCGAAGTCATCCGCAACACCCCCTTTCTGGTTCAGCTTTTCTTCGTGTACTTCGTCCTTGCCCCTATTCTGGATTTGGGACGGTTCGTTTCCGCGCTCCTGGCGCTGAGTCTTTTCGAAGGGGCGTATGCCTCTGAGATTTTCCGCGCCGCCATATTATCCATCCATAAGGGACAATGGGAAGCCGCGTCGAGCCTGGGTTTGAACCGGTTTCAAAGCTACCGGCACATCATCCTTCCCCAAGGGGTCCGAAAAATGCTCCCCCCCCTGACCGGACAGGCGGTGTCCCTCATCAAGGATTCGGCCCTGGTCAGCACCATCGCCGTGTATGATTTGACGATGCAGGCCCAGGCAATCATCGCGGAAACCTTTCTGGCCTTTGAAATCTGGTTCACCGTGGCCGCGGTTTATCTGACCCTCACGCTGAGCCTTTCCGCCGCGGTTTTTTTAATGGAAAAACGATTCCAGCGCTTTGTTTCATAAACCGAACACGACAAAGGAGGCAACACGATGGATGCAAAAAGGCTGAAAACACGCTTGGGAATTGTCTTGCTGATTGCTGCACTGGCGGCGCCGGTGTGTGCCGGGGAACTCCAGCAGAAGCTGGTTCAGGAAAGCACCGTGGAACAGATCCTCAAGCGGGGGGTCCTGCGGGTGGGGATGTCCACCTTCGTCCCCTGGGCCATGAAGGACAAGACCGGAAAACTGGTGGGATTCGAAATCGATGTGGCCAAACGATTGGCCCGGGACATGGGGGTCAAAGCGGAATTCGTTCCGACCAAGTGGGCCGGAATCATCCCGGCGTTGATCACCGGGAAATTCGATGTGATCATCGGGGGGATGGGGATTTTCCCCCAGCGGAATCTGAAGGTGAATTTCACCATTCCTTATGATTACACGGGAATGTCCATGGCGGCGCACAAAGAACTGGCCAAGGGGTTTTCGGATATCGCGGCCTTTGACCGCTCCGACGTGACTCTGGCGGTGCGGTTGGGGTCCACCGCCGTCACCGCCGCCCAAAAATATATGCCCCGGGCGACCCTTCGGATGTTCGACGATGAAACTCAGGCCTACCAGGAGTTGATAAACGGCAGGGTCCATGCCGTGGTCGGCTCGGCGCCCACGCCCGCGTTTTATGTGTTGAAATACCCGGAAAAACTTTTTTTGCCCCTTTCCGATACATTCACCAAAGAACCCATCGGGTTCGCGGTGCGCAAGGGGGATTTCGACACATTGAATTTCTTCAACAACTGGATCACGTTCGTCACCGCGGAAGGATGGCTGAAAGAACGGAAACACTATTGGTTTGAAACCAAAAAATGGGAGCCGATGATCCAGTAATCCCGGCGGCAACGGGAAAAAGAAAGCGGGCCCCTTTCCGAAACCCTTTTCGGTGCGCACAAAACCCTTTTTCCGATCCTGCGGAACCTTTTTGCCTTAAAGACCGCTTCCCCTGACCCCGCCCCAAAAGGCGGGGATTACGGGACGCGCTTCGGTCAAACCAAAAAAAGGAGTCGTTTACTTCCGTGCATCCCCGTCCCAAAATCACGTTTTTGGATGTACTTATCGGGACGTTGCTCCTGGCGCTCGGGGCGTATCTTGTCTATCGGATGCATTTTAAAATTCATTACCAATGGAACTGGGCGGCGGTCCCCCAGTATCTCTTCCGGTACGACCCGGAAACCCGCAGATGGATTCCCAATATCCTGATCCAGGGGCTTTTCATCACGCTCAAGCTCAGCCTATGGGCGACGGTTCTCGCCGCGCTCATCGGGGGGGTCATGGGGCTTTTTCGGGTAAGCAGCAGTTTTTTCAAGCGAATGACGGGAACGGTTTACGTGCAAGCGGTTCGAAACCTGCCTCCACTGGTTTTGGTTTTTATCTTTTATTTTTTTGCGTCCGATCAGATCCTTCCGGCCCTGGGAGTTCAGACCCTCATCGAAAAAGCGGACGAGGATACCCTCTCGCGCCTGTCCTTTTTCTTTGCCCCGCCTTCCCTGCTTTTTCCTTTTCTTTCCGGGATGATGGCCCTGGCCGTCTTTGAGGGGTCTTATATCACGGAAATCGTCCGGGCAGGGATTCAATCCATCGATCCCGGGCAATGGGAAGCCTCCTGTGCCCTGGGGTTCAACCGCCGGCAACAGCTATGGCACGTGGTCCTCCCCCAGGCCGTACCCCGTATCCTGCCGCCTCTGGCCGGGCAGTTCATCTCCACCATCAAGGATTCGGCCATCGTCTCCGTGGTCTCCATCCAGGAGCTCACCTTCCAGGGCCTGGAGCTCATGGCCGCCACCTATATGACCTTCGAGATATGGATCACCATCACGGTGATGTATCTCGCCTTGACGCTCTCCTTGAGCATGGCGGTTTCTTATATCGAAAACCGCATGGCCGCCCGCACCGCCGGATAAAACAGGGGAATCAAAAAAGGTCGCACCCTCTTCATGTTTTGAGGACTTTCGGTCGATCCATGAGGGCGGTCAGGACCGTTTCCAGGGTGGGTGTTTCATGATCTTCGTATTCATAGCGGATGCGCAACGCCTCTTTGTTGAGCGATAATATTTTGGTGAGCTGAATAGGGGTGGCAAAAAGGACCAGGTCGCACGGCGTGTCGTTGATGGTTTCCTGGAGGTCCTGGATTTGTTGAAGACTGTATCCCATGGCCGGCAGGACGCGTCCCATGTGCGGATACTCCCGGAAGGCTTTTTCGATGGTCCCCGTTGCATAAGGCCGCGGATCCACGATGGACGCGGCATGGTGCAGGACGGCGGCGAGATATCCCGCACCGTGGACCATGCCTCCATGGGTCAATGTGGGGCCGTCTTCCACCACCAGGACTCGTTTTCCGGTGATCCGCTGCGGCTGGTTGATGAGGAAGGGGGACCGGGCCGTCACGATCACCGCATTGGGCGCATGGCGTTCAATGTTGGCTTTCACCTGAAGCACTTTTTCGGGCTCGGCCGTATCCACCTTGTTGATAACCGCCACGTCCGCCATGATCAGGTTGGTCTCCCCGGGATAATAGAGCAACTCGTGACCTGCCCGGTGGGGATCGAGTAAAACGATGTGAACGTCGGGTTGGAAAAAGGGCGTGTCGTTGTTCCCGCCGTCCCAAACCAGGATATCGGCCTCTTTTTCCGCGGCGGCGAGGATGGCCTGGTAATCCACGCCGGCGTATACCACCACGCCCATATCCACCAGGGGTTCGTATTCCTCGCGCTCTTCCAGGGTGCACCGGTGGGTTTCGAAATCCGCATACGCGGAAAACCGCTGGACCACCTGTTTTAAAAGGTCCCCATAGGGCATGGGATGACGGATCACCACCACCCGGTTCCCCCGTTTTTGAAGGATCTGGGCCACCTTCCGGGTGGTCTGGGATTTGCCGCACCCGGTGCGTACGGCGCACACGGAAACCACCGGCTTCTTGGAAGTCAACATGGTATAGCTGGCGCCGATGAGGATGAAGTCGGTGCCGGCGGCCATGACGGCGGACGCCTTGTGCATCACTGTTTCGTGGGATACGTCGCTGTAAGAAAACGCCACCAGGTCGATTTTGTGTTCCCGGATCAGGGCGGTGAGGCGTTCTTCCGGATAAATGGGAATCCCCTCGGGATAACCGGGTCCGGCCAGGGCCGGGGGGTAGCGGCGGTTCTCGATATGGGGGATTTGGGCGGCGGTAAACGCCAGGACCCGATAACGGGGGTTTTCCCTGAAATAGATGTTGAAGTTATGGAAATCCCGCCCCGCAGCCCCCATGATGATCACTTTTTCCACCATACCCCCTCCCCTGATATCGGGTTTGTGTCCTTGCATCTGTTTTGACTCTGCAGTATTTCCCTCAATGTTGTATAAAAAACATGGCGAAGAATGTTTAACATTCTTAATTTTTACAAAAAAAGCCTTTTATGCTATTGGGATAGATGTCACTCCGGGTGAGTTCAAGTATCACGCTTGTTTTCGCCATGTTCTTTACCCTTCGGGAAAGTCGGAAGACTGCAGATCCTGCGTTGCAAAGGGTTCGCAGTAGACGACTACGGCTTCATCCTTTGCGCCTTGGCTCTGAAGCCTTCCGAACTTTTATAACATTGGGGTTTATCACAAAAGCAGAAATGAGAAAAAGGCCGATTTGGGCATCGAAAAAAACATCGGATGCGGCCGTGACGCTTTTGATCAATGAAATTTTTTTCAGCATCCAGGGAGAATCCACGTTTGCCGGGCTCCCGTGCGCCTTCATCCGGCTTGCCGGGTGCAACTTGAGATGCACCTATTGCGATACCGCCTACGCGTATGATTCGGGCAATGCCATGACGATTCCGGAAATACTTTCTAAAATAAAGACGTTCAACGCCCGATGGGTGGAAGTCACGGGCGGAGAGCCCTTGATCCAGGAAGGAACCCCGGAGTTGACCCGGTCCCTTTTGAAAAACGGATATCGGGTCCTTTTGGAGACAAACGGCAGCCTCGACATCGCGGGCGCGGATCCGGCGTGCACGCGGATCGTGGACCTCAAGTGTCCGTCCAGCGGGGAAAACGGGCGCATCTTTTGGCCGAACCTGGACCGAATGACGCCCAACGATCAGATCAAATTCGTCATTCAGGATCGTGGGGATTATGCCTTTGCCCAAAAGACGCTACCAAAGATTCCATCCTGCATCCCTTCCGGACAGATCCTTTTTTCTCCGGTTTCCGGCGTCCTGCCGCCCCGCGACCTGGCGGAGTGGATCCTTGCGGATGGGCTGCGGGTTCGGTTACACCTCCAACTCCACAGGATTCTCTGGCCAGATACCCCGAGAGGAAAATAAAACATATTCATTCTATTCAAAATGATATACCATTATCTCTCGAAATGACTTTAAATAAAATGAAAACACCGAAAGCCGTTGTCCTGTTGAGCGGAGGCCTCGATTCCGCGGTGACCCTGGCCGTTGCCAAAGCCGAGGGGTTTTTGCCGTATGCGCTGAGTTTTTCCTATGGGCAGCGGCATGCCGTGGAGCTTCAATCCGCCAGGAAAGTGGCCCAAACCCTTGGTGCAAAAAAACATCTGGTCCTGGCAGTCGCACTGGATAAGATCGGCGGGAGCGCCCTGACGGATGCCCTTGCGGTCCCCAAAGACCGGCCGGCGGCGTTCGTTTCTGAAAAAATCCCGGTAACCTACGTTCCGGCCCGAAACACCATTTTTCTGTCCATCGCCCTGGGATGGGCGGAAGTGCTGGGGGCGGAAGTCATCTACCTGGGCGCCAATGCCGTGGACTTTTCGGGTTATCCCGACTGTCGACCCGAATATATCGAGGCGTTCGAACGGATGGCCAACCTGGCGGTCCAGGCGGCGGTGGAAAAAAAGATGCGCATCCGAATCCGTGCCCCCCTGGTCCACCTTTCCAAGGTCCGAATCATACAAAAAGGAACGGCCCTCGGCGTCGATTTTTCCATTACCCACAGCTGTTACGATCCAACTCCGGCCGGTCTTTCTTGCGGAAGATGCGACAGTTGCCGCTTGCGACGAAAAGGGTTCCGGGAGGCCGGCCTCATCGACCCCCTGCATTATGCCCCGTAGCCTGAAAATCGCTTTCCTCCATTATCACCTCAAGCCCGGAGGGGTGACCACGGTAATCCGCCATCAGGCGGAGGCCGTCCGGGACACATGTGAAACCCTGGTCTTTTGCGGAGAAGTCCCCGGAAAACCCTTTCCCGCCGAAACGATTCCAATCGAAGGCCTGGCTTACGATGCGCCGGGGCAAAAACAACCGAATCCCTCCGGCGTGGCCGGCTCGATCCTCGAAGCCCTGCGTTCCCGCTGGCCCCAAGGATGCGATATTTTGCACGTCCACAATCCCACCCTGGCCAAAAACCGGCAACTGCTGGATGTCCTTTCGATTCTCCAGGAAAAGGGTGTCCGGCTTTTTTTGCAGGTCCATGATTTCGCCGAAGACGGGCGCCCCCATGTGTTCACCCCGCGGCCCTACCCCGCCGGTTGTCATTGGGCGGCCATTAATTCACGGGATTACCGGGCCCTCATCCGTTCCGGGCTGCGCCCGGAAGGCCTTTCACTCCTTCCCAATGCCGTAACGCCCATCCAAACACCGGCAACGCCGATTTCCCGCCAGGGGTTTGCCCTGTATCCCGTCCGGGGCATCCGGCGGAAAAACACGGGTGAAGCGTTTCTGCTTACCTTGCTTTCAGCAAAAGCAAAACCGATTCGCATCACGCTCCCCCCCAACAGCCCGGAAGACCGGCACAGCCATGAAGCCTGGAGGCGTTTTGTGACCACCCATGCGCTGCGGGTCCGGCTGGATACCGGGCTGCACGAGAGGTTCGCCCGTCAAGCCGCCGGGGCCGATTTTTTTATTACCACCAGTATCACGGAAGGGTTTGGATTTTCCTTTTTGGAGCCCTGGACCATTGGAAAGCCCCTTTCCGGCCGAAGACTTCCGGAGATCTGCAGCGATTTCGAAAAAAAGGGGCTTGTCTTCGACTCCCTTTACGACAGGATCCGAATCCCCTTGTCATGGATCGACGCCGCGCGGTTTTTCAAGCGATTCAAAAAATGCGTTGCGGCGGCCGCGGCCGCCTTTTCACACCCCATCCCGGAGACGAAAATCGACAATGGCTTCCGGAACATGACACAGGGCGCGGTGGTGGACTTCGGCCTCCTCGATGAAGGCTTCCAGGAAGAGATTCTTCTTGCAGTCCTTTCCGATCCTGAAAAGGCCCGATTTCTACTTGCTTCGAATCCGAACCTTGAAACCTGCATCCACCCAAATCCGACTCTGCAGGTGATCCGATCCAATCAGGACGCCGTAAACATCCATTACAACAAGGACCGTTATCGTAAACGGCTCCTGGACGCCTATGCCCGGGTCATGGAAACGCCCGTATCCCATCACGTCAACAAGACGTCGCTGTTGGAAGATTATTTTGACTTAAACGCCTTCAGCCTTTTAAAGTGGGGCCATGATCCGAGATAAAAAACCGCCCATGCCTGCAAGACCCGTTCTTTTCCCGATACCCACCGGTTTAAAACCCTCGGGAGCCCTCAATCATCCGGTTTCCTGTCTCCTTTTGGATGTTTACGGCACGCTTTTCATCAGCGGTTCGGGGGACATCCATTCTTTCACACCAGAATCCATCCACCGGGAGGCGTTGGAAGCGCTGCTGCAACAATACGGAATCCCGGATTCGCCCGGGAGAATCTTCCGGAAACTTTCGGAGGCCATCGAAGCCGCCCATGCTCGGCTCAAAAGCGATGGAATCGATTTCCCAGAGATTCAAATTGAAACCCTCTGGAAACAATTGCTTCCGGAGATGGACGATCATCTCCGGAAGACATTTGCCGTTGAGTTCGAAAGGATCACAAACCCGGTTTTTCCAATGCCGCATCTCGATGACATGCTTCACGGAATGAGGCAAAAAAGGATTCTCCTGGGCGTGATTTCCAATGCCCAGTTCTATACGCCCCGGCTCTTCGAGGAGTTTTTGGGCGCGTCTTTGACGGACCTGGGATTTACGGAGGAACTGATTTTTTTTTCTTACGTCTTCGGCCGGGCCAAACCGTCTTTCTTTTTATTTGAAAAGGCCAAATCCCTTTTGGAAAAAAGGAATGTCCGGCAAGAAAACATCCTTTACGTGGGAAACGATATGTTAAACGATGTCTTTCCCGCCAAGGCGGTGGGGTTTCAGGCCGCCCTTTTCGCCGGAGACGCCCGTTCCCTGAGGCTTCGAAAAGACGATGCCCGGTGTCGAAACCTCCGCCCGGACCTCATCATCACGGATCTCATCCAACTCCTCGATCACGTCTAAACGCGCAACGTCCTTTTTGATGGAATCGTAAAAAGGCCGATTTGGGGATGGCAAAGAAAAGCGCCGGGTCCAAGGCGCACA
>CAZQUR010000014.1:0-40037 GCA_964596535.1 uncultured Desulfobacteraceae bacterium | reverse complement strand
AAAATTGAATGCCTAAAAAGCAAGGAGGACAACATGACGACACCCCAGCATTGCCCCGGATTCCAGGACTTCAAACATCTCAAGTCTTTTTCCTGTCAATGCCCGGAATGCGGAAAGGAAAAAGAGATCTTTTCCGACGAATTCGACAAAAAGCATCTTTGCGCCGGCTGCGGAAAGGAAATCGACTTTACTCAGTGCACCCTTGCGGGTGAGGCTTAGCACCTCCGGCGGTCCGGCGGCTTCGCGCCTCCGTATAAAGACGGAAGGGGATTTTCGGAAATGCGCTCTCTGTTGTGGTTCAAATCTTTGGTTATCGTTTAAAAAAAGAACCCATGGGGCCCCTTGAAAAGAGACCAATGAAGGGTTTTTTCATTAAGTTCCAAACCATATTCTTTGCATTTCTCTTGGGGGCGATGGCAAGCGGTGCCGATTTTAGTGCGGCCCTGGCCGACGAAAACAAAGGAGCGAACCAGATCCGGCTCGACGGAGGAACCCGGGGTCCCGTTGACTTTCCGCATCACCGGCACCAGGAGCGCATCGGGGACTGCACCGTCTGCCATGATCTTTTCACCCGGCAATCGGGTGCCATCGAAACTTTTAAAGCCCAAAACAAACTGGGCCGAAAAGAGGTGATGAACAAACTGTGCATCAAGTGTCACCGTGAAAAAAAAGCGGCCGGAGAATCCGATTACGGCCCCATCACCTGTTCCCAGTGCCATCAAAAGTGATGAATGAAGAATGCCGCGCAACGCCGCAGATGGTATTTACGAAGCCATCAAAAGTAAGGTAGAAAACGGATGCAGATACTCGGACTCCAGGGAAGCCCCCGGAAAAAAGGAAACACCCGGTTTTTGCTCGACCGGTTTCTGGAAAAGGCCCAAGAACACGGCGCCCATACCCGCGTCATCCATGTGGATGAACGGCACATCCTCCCCTGCAAGGAATACACGGTCTGCGAGAAGAAGGGATTCTGCCCCATCGATGACGACATGAAAAAAGAAATTTATGCGCTTCTTCGGGAAGCGGAAGCGGTGATTCTCGCCACACCCATCTTTTTTTACAACACCACGGCCCAGCTCAAGGCCCTCATTGATCGTTGCCAGACCCTTTGGGCCAGAAAATACAAGCTTCACCTGACCGATCCGGGTCAAAAATATCGAAAGGGGGTTCTTCTTGCCCTGGGCGCCACCAAAGGGGACAACCTCTTCGAAGGGATGAAACTGACGGCAAAATACTTCTTCGACGCCATCGGCGCCGATTTTTCCGGGAGCCTCACCTATCCCCGCATCGAACATCCCGGGGACATGGAAAAACACCCCACGGTTCACGAAGACGTAACGGCGGCGGTGCAACGTCTTGTTTCCGGTTTTGCCGGCCGGCGGCGGATCCTTTTTGCCTGCCGGGAAAACGCCTGCCGAAGTCAGATGGCCGCCGCCTTCACCCAATACCACGCCGGGGATAAAATCGCGGTGCTCAGCGCCGGCACCCGGCCCGCACCGGCCCCCGATCCCATGATGATCCGGGCCATGCAGGAAAAAGGGATCGATATGGGGTTCCGGAAGACCCGGCAACTGGATGACGGCATCGAATCCCTGAACCCGGAGGTCATCATCACCATGGGGTGTGGTGAAGCATGCCCTTTTCTTCCCGGTGTTATGAAACAGGATTGGAACCTTCCGGACCCGGCGGGTCAATCTCTGGACGTGATGCGTGAAATTTGCGATAAAATCGAAAAACGGGTGATCTCGTTGATAAAAGAGGTATCCGACGGGATCCTTTGATGAATCCAAAAACAAAAAAGGAGGATCAGTAATGGATCGTTACGTGTGCACCATTTGCGGGTATGTGTATGATCCGGCCCAAGGAGATCCGGACAGCGGTATCCCACCCGGGACCAAGTTCGAGGACCTTCCCGACGACTGGGAATGCCCGGTCTGCGGCGCTTCCAAGAGCGATTTCGAAAAGGAAGAGTAGCGGTTTAAGGAAAATGGATGCCCTTTTTGCCGCGGAAAAACCGTCGCAAAAAGGGCATTCTTGCGTTAAAAAGGCCCGGGGAACCGGGTGTGAATGAAAACCCATTCGCAAGGAAGAGCACATGAAACCCATCGAAATTGCAAACGGGATCTACGATGTGGGGGTGACGGACTGGAACATCCGGGATTTCCACGGATACTCCACCGACCGGGGAACCACCTACAACGCCTTTTTGATCCTGGACGAAAAGATTGTCCTCATCGACACCGTCAAAAAAGAGTATGCCGATCAACATCTGGACCGCATCACCCGGATTGTGGACCCGAAGAAGATCGATTGGGTCATCAGCAACCATACGGAAATGGACCATTCGGGTTCCCTGCCCCGAATCATGCACCGCATCGGAGAGGACAAGCCGATTCTGTGCTCCAAGATGGGGCTGAAAAATCTTTCCCTCCATTACCGGCAGCGATTCAACTATCAAAGCGTGGAAAACGGGGAAACACGGTCCATCGGAAAACGGACCTTGACCTTTCTGGAAACCCGCATGCTCCATTGGCCCGACAGCATGTTCACCTATCTCCAAGACGAGGGGATACTCTTTTCCTCGGATGCTTTCGGGCAGCACTATGCCGGCTGGCAGAAATTCGACGACGAGATCGGAGACGCCGTCATGGCGCATGCCAAAAAATACTTCGCCAATATCCTGCTGCTTTACAGCCCCAAGATCCTCAACCTCCTCGACACCGTCACCCAGGCAGGTTTGAAGTTCAACATGATCTGTCCGGACCACGGGATCTTATGGAGAAGCCATCCGGAAAAGATCATCGACGCATACGCCCGGTGGAGCCGGCAGGAACCGAAGAAAAAGGCCCTGGTCATCTACGATACCATGTGGCACAGCACCGAAAAGATGGCCGAAGCCGTTGCCGCCGGACTCATTGAAGCGGGCATCGACACCACGGCCATGCAGCTTCGGAAATGGCACAGAAGCGACATCATGACCGAGGTCCTGGATGCCGGGGCGGTGATGGTGGGCTCCCCGACCCTGAACAACGGCCTGTTTCCCACGGTGGCCGACTTTTTGACCTACATGAAGGGCCTCAAGCCCAAAAACAAGATCGCCGGGGCTTTCGGATCCTATGGCTGGAGCGGCGAATCGGTCAAGCGCATCCAGCAGGAACTGGAGTCCATGAAGTTTGACGTCCTGGCGCCGGGGGTGCGGATTCAGTATGCGCCCGATAAGGATGGACTTGAAACCTGCATCGACTTCGGCCGGCAAATGGGGCGGAAACTCAAGACGGCAGTCGAATGAAACCCTTGCCGGTGTCGAATGAAACCCATGCCGGTGATGAAACTCTGAAAGACCCGCAGGGGCGCACCAAGATGAAGGCCCCCGTGGTGGAACTCAGTGCGTGCATCCGCTGCAGCGTCTGTGTCGCGGTCTGCCCCGAGGTCTTTTCATGGAATCCGGCGGGTTACATCGAAGTCGCGGATCTGCCCTTTTATCCGGAAGAAGGCGTCAATGAGGCCGTCACGCATTGTCCCACTCGGTGTATTTATTGGGACGAGGCGTAAGAGAGCATCCCGCCGGGAGCCGTACCGGTCAAATATGATGGCTTCGGGAAAAACCATGAAGGCACTCAAAGAACAAATCGCCCGGCTTTTGGAAAAGGAACCCTTTGAAACCGGGCTTTCCCGGATCCTGGCCCTGCCGCCCCGGCGGGCCGTAAATCCGCTTTTTTCTTTCTTGTACAAAATTCAGGAACGGCGACGATGGCGGGCCGTCACCGCCATGGGCGCAGTCGTGGCCGCCCAGGCCGAGTCGGACATGGAAGGCGCCCGGGTGGTGATGCGCCGTCTCATGTGGAACCTCAACGACGAATCCGGGGGGATCGGCTGGGGATCCGCCGAGGCCATGGGGGAAATTTGTGCCCGAAGCCCCCGCCTGGCCGAAGAGTTTGCAAAGATTCTCGTCTCCTATATCGACCCTAAAGGCAATTTCATGGAAAACCCGGCGTTACAGCCCGGCATACTGTGGGGCATCGGCCGGATTGCCCAGGTGCGTCCGGATCACATTCGGGATGCCACCCCCCTTTTGATTCCCTTTTTACGTCACGGCGATCCCGTGATTCGGGGACTGGCCGCCTGGGCGGCGTCTTTTCTTCAGGACCCGCGCCTGATACCGCATCTTTTTGCCTTGTCCAAGGATCCCACCGCCTTCACCTTGTTCCTGGAAGCCCGCCCCGTTATCATTCGGATCCGGGATCTGGCCCTCCGCGGGGCATCCGCCGGTCCCGAAGAGTCGCCGTCAATCCAAGACACCCTTCTTTGATAGCTTCGTAAAAAGTCCACCTGCAGCGTTGCGCGGCATTCTTCGTCATTGCGGCGTATCTGTAAGTACACCTCATTCCTCAGAATTTGCGCGCCTTGCATCTGGCGCTTTTTACTTTGCCATGCCAAATGAACCTTTTTACGATTTCATCTTCTTTGAAACGTTGCCAAATATCGGGAAAGGGGGTAATGGAAACCAAACCGAATCCATGACCTTTTTTAAGGAGAACCGTACCGGCACCCGGTGACGCATCACCTCCGCTTTCAGATCATATGTTGAAACAAATATCGAGAAGACTCAACACCCTCCATCCGGCATTTTTATTGCTCCTGAGCTATCTTACGGCCATCGCGCTCGGCACCGGATTGCTGATGCTCCCCGCCGCCACCCTGGCCCGGAATATTCATTTCATCGACGCCCTTTTTACGGCTACCTCGGCGGTCTGCGTCACCGGCCTCACCGTCCTGGACACCGGCAGCGACTACACGCTCCTGGGCCAGGGGATCATCCTGGTCCTCATCCAATTGGGCGGCCTGGGAATCATGACCCTTTCGGTGCTCCTCTTCCGCCTGATCGGCCTGAGGGTGCGCTTACAGTATCGCATGGCGGTGCAGGAGGTCTTTTCCCATACCCCTCGTAAAGACATTTACCGGCTTTTGAGATCCATTCTCATTTTTACGGCCGTCATGGAACTTATCGGCGTGCTCCTGCTGACCCTTCATTGGGCGCAGCACCATCCTCTGGGAAAAGCACTCTATCTGGGGGTTTTTCATTCCGTATCCGCTTTTTGCAATGCCGGTTTTTCTCTTTTTGAAACAAGCTTCATGAAGGAACAAAACGCCGTCTTGTTAAACATGACCATATGCGGACTGATCGTTCTGGGCGGCTTGGGGTTTCCCGTCGTATACGAAATCTATTTCAAGGCCGTTAACAACAGAAGTATGCGTCTCTCCATCCAGACCAAGGCCGTCCTGTGGACCAGTGGCGGGCTCATTCTCTTGGGGGTTTTGATCCTGGGGGTCACCGAGGCCGATTTCCTTGGGACCTTAAGTTACGGCGACAGGATTCTATCTCTGGTCTTTCAATCCATCACCTGCCGGACCGCCGGCTTTAACACCGTGGGCATCGGCTCCCTTACGAGTGCCGGCCTGGCGTTCATGATGTTTCTGATGTTTTTCGGCGCATCCCCCGGCTCCTGCGGCGGCGGGGTCAAGACCACCACTTTGGCCGTCCTGGCGGCCTTTTCGTGGAGCCGTTTGAAAGGCATGACCCATGTCAATCTGTTCAAGCGGACGCTTCCCCAAGATACGGTGACCAAAAGCGTATCGGTTCTTTTACTCTCCACCGTCATCATTTGCGCCGCTCTTTTTTTGATTCTCATCACCGACCTGGAACACGGCGCCGGCGCTTCGGAACACCGGCGCTTCTTGAGTCTCCTTTTCGAAACGACGTCGGCCTTCGGCACCGTGGGGCTTTCCATGGGCGCCACCCCACGGCTCAATGACATCGGGAAACTGATTATCATCTGCGTCATGCTCATCGGCCGGGTGGGGGTGCCCGCGTTTGCTTACATCATCGCGGGACCGGCCTCTAAAAAGGGCCTGGAATTCGCGCAGGAAAATCTCATGATCGGCTAAAGGAGGGTTGACATGAAACGCTACGGAGTCATCGGTGCGGGGAGTTTCGGGTTTTATGCGGCCCGATCCCTTTTCGATGCCAAAAACGAGGTCATCGTCATCGACCGCAACCGTGACCGGATTCAAGGGGTGGCACCCCATGCCACCCATGCCGTCGTCCTAGACGCCACCGATGCCGACACCCTCAACGGCCTGGGCCTGGAAGAGATGGACGGCGTCATCGTCAGCGTGGGATCGAATATTTCCACGAGCATCCTGGTCTGCTACCACCTGAATGAAATGGGCGTCAAAAATATCATCGCCAAGGCGGAAGACGATATTCACGCCGAGATTTTAAAGAAAATCGGCGTTTCTGAAACCATCCGGCCCAACAAGGATATGGCGGCCCGGATGGCGTTCAAACTCACGCGGCCCAATATTCTGGAATTTCTCCCCCTTGAAGAAGATTACACCCTCATGCAACTCGATCCCCCCAAATCCTTCATCGGAAAGACCCTTTTGGAAATCGGCCTTCGCCGTCGCTACGGGGTGTATATCATCGCCGTGAAGGAACTGGTCCCGGAGCGCTTCGTCATCGTCCCCCCGGCGGATTTTACCGTGAAAGACAGCGACATTCTGGTGATGATCGGGAAAACCCGGGATATCGAAAAAATTCAAGAACTCGAATGACCGGATCAAAAAAAACCGGCATCGGCGCATCCGGGAAAATGGGAGTCCTCCATTGCGGAAAACCTGTTTTTTTGATTCCCGGATAAGCGCATAAAACGATTGACACCCGGAAATTTTTGAATTATAAATTATTACTCAATAAAAACAGCCTGCACCATCCTTGCTCCGGGCACACGTTCCGGGGCTTTAACAGCCGTAAGGAGGTCTTATGAAACGATACGAAACCATCGTTATCGCCGATCCTGAAGTCCCGGAAGAAAACCGCACCGTACTTTTCGAAAGGTATGAAGGGATTGTCTCCCAAGGCGGGGGGCTTCTTGTCGAAATCGACACGTGGGGGACCCGGCCCCTTGCTTATGAAATCAAGAAAAAGAGGCGGGGATTTTACTTTCGTTTGGATTACTGCGGTCTCGGCTCCCTGGTGGATGAGATTGAACGGTTTTCCCGGATCGACGAACGCATCCTAAAATACCTGACGGTCATGACGAATCCCGAAGCCGACACGGATCAAATCCGGGCGGAAATGGACCGGAAAAAAGAGGCGCAGCAGGCCGAGAAAGCGGAAGCGGCCGAAGCGACGGCAGAAAGTGCGGAACCTTCTCCGTCCGAAACCCCGGAACCTGAAACCGCCGGAGAAACCGAATCCTCCGGCGAAACCCCATCCAAGGAGTAACGACCCATGGCCGCCTATTCTCAGTCATCGAGGCCCCGGGCCGGACACAAGCGCCGGATCTATCACCGGCGAAAGGTGTGCCGATTCTGTGCGGATAAAAACCTGGTCATCGATTACAAGGATCCACGAACGCTTCGATATTTTATTACCGAGCGCGGAAAGATCATCCCCAAACGCATTTCCGGAACCTGCGCCAAGCACCAGCGGGCGTTGACCCAAGCCATCAAACGGGCCCGAACCATCGCTTTGCTGCCCTTTGTGGGATCTCTGGATCACGTGTAATCCTCCGGAACGGGATCCGGAAAAGGAGACACGGATTGTGACAGATGCAATGCAGCCGACGGCCTCCCGGGATATCGCCACCGGAATCGCCGTCACGCTGATTCTCTTCGCACTGGCGCTGAACCTCCCGGTGATCGGCTTTTTTCTAGGGGCCTTTATTCCGCTTCCCGTCCTTTTTTATCGGGTCAAGCTGGGACGGCGGATGGGCTTTTGGATCCTGGGGCTCACCGCCGGGGTCATGACCGCCGTCATGGGGAAGCTCTCCCTGGATATGCTTTTCTATCTCGAACTGCTGGTGCTGGGATTCGCTTTGGGCGAAACGCTTTTTATGAACCTGTCCCTGGAAAGGACGATCCTTTACACCATGGGCGCCGTACTGGGAACATCCGGCGCGCTGCTCCTGCTATACGGGGTTCTTTCCCCCGTGGGCATCGGCACCCTGATCTCCGATTATGTGTTGAACAGCTTGAAGTTGACGCTGGCCATCTATGAAAAAATGGGGGTTTCCGAAGACGCCGTTCAATTGATCTCCGATTCCCTGGACCAAATCCAGTATGTTCTGGTGCGGATTCTTCCCGCTTTGGCCGTGGGATCCACCCTTTTCGTGACTTGGGCCAATCTGTTGATGGCGCGGTCGATGCTGGGTTTCAAGGGGCTTTTCTTCCCCGACTTCGGCCCCATGAATCGCTGGAAAGCCCCGGATGTTTTGGTCTGGGGGGTGATCGCTTCCGGTGTTTTTCTCCTTTTTCCGTCCAAGAGCCTCAAAATGATCGGTTTGAACGGACTGATCATCTTCATGGGGGTCTACTTCCTGGCGGGAATCGCCGTCGTCTCCTTTTTTTTTGAAAAGAAGGGGTTCCCCCGGTTTTTGAGGCTGATCCTGTACGCTTTCATTTTCATGCAGCAACTGGTCTGCCTGCTGGTCATCGGCCTGGGCTTTTTCGATACATGGATCAACTTCCGCAGGATGGATACCCCCCCGGCGAAAAGCGAATAAAAACACTGCATGTCTTATGGACGTTTGAATGGAGGATGAAACATGAAAGTCATATTGAAAGAAACCATCGACGCCTTGGGGATCATCGGAGCCGAAGTGACGGTGGCGGACGGATACGCCCGGAACTACCTTTTACCCCAAAACAAAGCGGTCCCCGCCACGCACCACAACCGTAAACTGCTGGAAAAGCAAAAAGTTAAATTCGAATTGCAATTGGCAAAGGAAAAGGCGCATGCCGAGGAAATGGCCAAGCGTCTCGAAGGGGTTTCCTGTACCATCCCCGCCAAAGTGAGTGAAGAAGACCGCCTGTACGGATCGGTCACGGTCCGGAATATCGTTCAGGCATTGGCCGAACAAGGAATCGAAATTGAAAAACGGATGGTCATCCTTCCGGAACCGATTAAAACCGTCGGGACGCATCGGGTTCCCATCCGGATTCACGCGGGCATTGAACCGGAGATCGACGTTCGGGTGGTCCCCGAAACATAGTCTTTCTCTCCCCCCTACCCGATGCATTACGGCATGTGTTCCCCATGGCCCTTTCGGACATCGCCTTTAAAAGAATCGAGGCCATCGTCGGGAGTCCCCGCTGTACCCGGCGGCCGGAGGAGCGCATCTGTTACGCCTATGACGCCGCCGCCGGCCGGTTTATGCCCGATGCGGTGGCATTCCCGGAAAACGCCGCCGAAATTTCTGCGATTTTGACCCTGGCCAACGCCGAAGGGTTCTTCGTGGTTCCCCGGGGAAGCGGATCCGGCATGTCCGGAGGCGCCGTTCCCGTCCAGGGGGGGCTCATCCTGGTCATGAACCGCATGAACCGCATTCTGGCCATCGACCGGGAAAACCTGGTGGCAACCACCGAGCCGGGGGTGATCACTTCGGCGTTTCACGCCGCCGTGGAAAAAGAAGGGCTCTTCTACCCGCCCGATCCTTCCAGTTCCGATTTTTCCACCCTTGGCGGGAATCTGGCCGAATGCGCCGGCGGACCCCGGGCCGTCAAGTACGGGGTGACCCGCGATTATGTCCTGGGACTCGAGGTGGTCCTCCCTACGGGAGACCGGATCAAAACCGGCGTTCAGACCACCAAGGGGGTGGTGGGTTATGACCTCACCCGGCTCCTGGTGGGGTCCGAAGGCACCCTCGGGATCATCACCCGCGTGACATTGAAACTCCTCCCCCTTCCGGCATCCGTCGGCACCCTGACGGCGATCTTCCCGCTTCCGGAAACCGCCGTCGAAACGGTTTCGGAGATCATCCGCCGGGGAATCATCCCCCGGACGCTGGAGTTCATGGATAATGCGTCCATCCGGTGCGTGGAAAACTACCTTAAAATGGGGCTTCCGGCGGAAGCGGGGGCCCTGCTGTTGATTGAGGCCGACGGGAATGCGGAGGAAACGGCAAAGACCCTGGATAAGATTCAATCCCTTTGCCGTGCGCACGGCGCCTCCGCCGTTCATAGGGCGGCCACCCCTGAAGAAGCCGGCGCCCTGTGGAAAGCCCGAAAGGCCGTTTCACCGGCCCTGTTCCAGTATGCCCCCCACAAAATCAATGAAGATATCGTGGTGCCCCGGAGCCGCATTCCTCAAATCATTCGACGGATCGAAATGCTTCGGGAAGAGACCGGCCTTTTTATGGCGAGTTTCGGACATGCCGGGGACGGGAACATTCATTTCAACATCATGCTCGACAAATCGGATCCCGGGGCCCTGGAAAAGGCCCGAACGGCAGTGGCGGCACTCTTCGATTACACGCTGGAACTGGGCGGTACCATTTCCGGGGAGCACGGGATCGGCATCACCAAGGCGCCCTACCTTTCCAAAGAAATCGGTTCCGGCGCCCTTTCCCTCATGAAACGGATCAAAAAGGCCTTTGATCCCAACGGTATCCTCAATCCCGGAAAGATTTTCCCGGAATCCTGAAGCCTCACGGACCGCTGTAAAGGGGGGATGGAAAACCCGTCTATTCCACTTTCAGCTCCACGTCCAAAAATCCCAGATCCGCATACCGCTCGTAACGGGCGTCCTTGTCCCGTTCCACGACACACCGAAGCCGGAGCGCGCAGTGGTTCCTGCAAAAGAGATCTTGGGAAAAATAATCGCCGAAACAATCGAACCGGTCGTTTGGGCGCAACCGGTAGGGTCTTTTATCGGAAGGTTGTTTCATCGTTGATATCCAATAGCGAAAGCATCTCCTCATGAATGTGTCCGTTGCTCACGAGGAGGGAGGATTTCTCCAGCATGAACGGATCATTGTCAAAATCGGTGAGGGTCGCTCCTGCCTCCGATGCGATCCGATAACCCGCGGCCGTATCCCAGGGGTTGAGATACTGCTCCCAAAAGGCATCGAAGCGGCCGGCGGCCACGTAACAGATGTCCAGCGCCGCCGACCCCAGCCGGCGTACCCCCCGCGAAGCCCCCAGGCACCGGGCGAATCGTTGAATCATGGGGCCCGTATTCTCCTTCTCGGCGTGGGGGAATCCTGTCACCAGGAGGCTTTCCGCCACCCTCGGGGTGTCGCTCACCCGTATGGGCTTTCCGTTGAGGGTCGCACCCACGCCTTTCACGGCAATGAAGATCTCCTCCAGAGGGGGCGAAAGGATAACACCCACCAAAACTTCTCCCGCGGAGGCAAAGGCGACGGAAACGCAATAGAGATTCAACCCGTGGGCATAATTGGTGGTGCCGTCCAGAGGGTCGATGATCCACCGGTGATCCGTCTCTTTCCCGGTAACGCCGCTCTCTTCGGCCAGCACCGCATGATCCGGAAAGGCGGCCTGCAACGTTTTTAAAATCACCGCCTCCGAGGCAATGTCAGCGTCGGTGACCAGATCCGCGATGCCCTTTTTCGTGGAAACACGGGACAGTTTTCCGAACCGCCGGGTGAGTTCCGTCCCGCCTTTATCGGCGGCGGCCACGGCAACCCGTTTAATTCGATCCAACTCCATAAGGAAGTCAACTACATACCGGCTGAAGCCGGTAGCTTTAGGGTTCCAGGAGCCGAGGGTTCAAGGGTTCAAGTGAATACCATGTTGATTACCTCTATTCAATATCCCTTGAATCCTTGACCCCTTGAATCCTTTGACCGAAAAAATCAAACTGAAGTCTTCGCCTAAAGGCGAGGGGTTTTCTCCCAATCCCCGAAAGGGACAATAAATTTACACCCCGCCGGTTTCGAGTGTCAACATATTTTAACGGGGAATCGAAAGGATGTCCTCCATGGTTTCGATGAGTCCGGCAAGGGTGGAGCGATCCCGTGCGGAAACGCAAATGCCGTCATATTTCCGGCTCCACAGGTTCGCCTCGGGTGCCTCCACCAAATCCATTTTGTTCAGCACGCGGATGACCGGGGTCTCCGCCAACTCCAGCGCTTCCAGGATCTTTTCCACCGATTCCATCTGCTCCGGGAAATAGGGATGGCTGATATCGATCACATGCAGCAGCAGGTCCGCTTGTTCCAGCTCTTCCAGAGTCGCCCGGAAGGCCACCCTGAGGTCCCGGGGGAGATCCCGGATGAACCCCACCGTGTCCGTGAGGATGACCTCCATATCCCGCGGAAAACGGAGGCGGCGGCTGGAGGGATCCAGGGTGGCGAACAGCCGGCTCTCCGCCAGGACCTGACTGTGGGTCAGGGTGTTGAGAAGGGTGGATTTACCGGCGTTGGTGTAGCCGACGATGGAGACAACGGGAAGGCGTTTTTTCCCACGCATGCCCCGTTGGGTCTTTCGGTTTTTCCGCACCTGCAGCAGCGCCGTTTCCAGCCTTCCGATCCGATCCCGGGCCCGCCGTCGGTTGATTTCCAGCTTGGTCTCCCCTGGACCGCGCCCGCCGATGCCGCCCGTTAATCGGGACATGGCCGTGTTTTTCGTCACGAGGCGGGGGAGGAGGTATTTCAGCTGGGCGAGTTCCACCTGGAGTTTCCCTTCCCGGGTCCGGGCGCGCTGGGCAAAAATATCCAGGATCAACTGGGTCCGATCAATGATCTTTAATTGGAGCTGGTCGGCGATGGAGCGGATCTGGGAGGGATTGAGTTCCTGATCGAAGACGACCATGGTGGCCCCTTTTTGAAGGGCGGATATGGACAGCTGCTGCACCTTTCCCTTCCCCAGGGGGAGGGGGCCGCCGGTGGTTCTCCGATACGGTTCCACCCCCACCACGTCCAGCCCGCAGGAGCGGGCCAGGGCCAGCAATTCCCGGCGGGATTCCTGCTCCCGATGCTTGGGTATATTCCCGGCGTGCATGAGAATGGCACGCTCCGTATAGACCCGGGTCTTTTGCACCCCTTCGAAAAGAAAGAATTCGGTTTCCAGGGCCTGAATACGGTCCAGGCAGTCCATGTCCATTTGATCGGGACGCAAGGGAGACAATAGCTCGTAAAGCTTATCCCCGGAGCCCTGGGGCAGGATATGGGCGGCATGGATCCGGAAAGGGTCTCCTTCTTCGGAAACCGTCACTGCGGCCATGAAATCCAGGGCGAGGAGACTCAGGTCGGTGAGGTCGTCTTCGGTGAGGGCCTCTTCAGCCAAATGGGTGTGCACGCACCGCAACCCTTTCAGACGCCCCGAGGCCAGCCGGTATCCCGAAAGATCGGGGATGACGATTTTCTGACGGTCCCCCACGATCACGTGGTTGACCCGTCCCGCCCGATCGATGAGGAAACCGATTTGCCGGCGCACCTCCCGGGACAGACGACCCATCTCACGCAGGAGGGGAAGGCTGATCAGGTGTTGAATGGGAATGCGGCGGCGATACAGGGCCTCAAGCCTGCGGATTTGACTGGCCTTGAGCCCCGCGGTATTTCCGTAAAGGCGTTTCATCCCGTGTCGACGGGCGCCAGGTTCTCAAAACGGGTGTAAGCCGTCAAGAAAGCCAGGGAAACCACGCCGGTGGGTCCGTTGCGTTGCTTGGATAGCAGAAGTTCGGCTTTTCCTTTGTTGGGGTTGTTTTCGTCCTTGTTGTATACCTCATCCCGATAGATGAATGCAACCACATCCGCGTCCTGCTCCAGCGCTCCCGATTCCCTCAGATCCGCCAGCTGGGGCCGCTTATCCCCGCGTTCCTCCAGTTTTCGGTTCAGCTGGGAAAGGGCCAGCACCGGCACATCGAGTTCCTTGGCCAGGGCCTTGAGGGAACGGGATATTTCGGAAATCTCCAGATCCCGGCGCTCCGCCGTATAATGGCTTCTCATGAGCTGGAGATAGTCCACGATAACCAGCCCGAGGTTGCGTTCCATTTTAAGGCGCCGGGCCTTGGCACGGATTTCCAGTGCCGAGATGTTGGGGGTGTCGTCGATATAGATGGGGGCGTCGGAAAGGACGCCGGCCGCGTCCGTGAGATTGACCCAGTCCGCCTTGCTGAAAAAACCACTCCTTAACCGTGATGAGTCGATCCGGGCTTCGGCGCACAACAGGCGCATGGCCAGTTGTTCCTTGGACATCTCCAGGGAAAAGACGGCACTGGCCACTTTGGCCTCCACCGCTGCATTCCGGGCAATATTCAATGCAAAGGCGGTCTTTCCCATGCTGGGACGGGCCGCCACGATAATGAGGTCCGATCGCTGAAGTCCGGAAGTCAGACCGTCAAAAAGGGTGAATCCGGTGGGAACACCGGTGATCATCGCTTTGTTCCCCTGTCGTTCTTCCAAGGCATCGATGCTCTTGTCGATGAGGGTGCTGATGGGATGAAAGGATTGCCGGTGGCGCTTTTCGGAGACCTCAAAGACTTCTTTTTCAGCGAAATCGAGGATCTCCTCCACGCCTCCCAAGTCTTCCAGGCATCGCTTGGAAATGGCGTTGGCCTTTTCCATGAGGCGCCTGAGGATCGCTTTGTCATGAATGATCCGGGCATAATGAACGGCATTCACCGCCATGGGGACCGAATCCACGAGCCGGGCCAGGAAAACGGCGCCCCCCACCGCTTCCAGTTGTCCCTTTTCCCCGAGGCGATTGGACAGCGTCACCAGATCGACGGGTTCATCCTTGTTGAACAGGTCCACGATGGCCGAAAAAATCTTTTCATGGGCGGACCGATAAAAATCGACAGGGGAAAGGACTTCCAGGATATCCAAAAGCGTCGTATTGTCCATGAGGATGGCGCTGAGAAGGGATTCTTCGGCTTCGATGCTGTGGGGCGGCACATGGTACAGCGCCGGGTCTTTCCGGGTTCGTTTTCGGGGTTCAGTCATCGGCATCGCCGGAAGAAAAGGGCTTAAAACTGGCCCGTTTCCAGTTTATTGCACAGATACGCCACTTGTTTTTGGAGTTGGCCGTTTTCCTTGACCCCCCGCTCAATGGAATCCACCGAATGAATGGCCGTGGCGTGGTACCGGTTAAAACACTTTCCAATCTCCTGGAGGGTGGCTCCCGTGTACTTCCGGGCCAGGTACATGGCGATCTGTCTCGGCCGCAGGACAGACTGTTTCCGGGAACGGGAGACGAGTTCATCCGGTGTGAGGCGGTATTGCTTGCAGATGAGGCGCTTGATACTCTCCATCGTAATGTTTTTCCGGTGCTGCACCATATTCTTGACGACGCTTCCCGCCAAATGCAAATCCAGCGGCGCACACAACAGCGACGCCTTGGCCATAACGCCGGCCAGCCCGCTCTCCAGCTGCCGGACATCGCCGGTAAGTTCACTGGCCAAATATTGCAGAATTTCGTTACAGATCCGATATCCGTTGGCTTCGGCCTTTTGCTTTAATATCTTTAACCGGGTTTCGTAATCCGGGGCTTCCATATTGGAGATGAGGCTGGAGGAGAGCCTGGATTTGAGTTTCTCGTCGAGCTTCGGAATATTCGAGGGCAAATGGCAACTGGTAAAGATGATTCTTTTGTCCAGCCCCAACAGGTTTTCCAGGATAAAATTCAACTCCATCTGGGTGCGGTTTTTCCCGGTCAACAGGTGGACGTCTTCCAGGAGAAGGACGTCGCACCGGCTCCGGTATTTCTCCTTGAATGCACCGATGGTCCCCAGTTTGAAGGCATGGATCATTTCCAGGGCAAAATCTTCCGCCGTAACGTAGTAGACCCGCTCGCCGGGGAAATGGGAAAGAATGTGATGCCCTACAGCCTGGGAAAGGTGACTTTTTCCCAGGCCTGGTTTTGCCATGAGAAAAAGGGCGCTCTTTAAGGGTTTCGGGGAACAGGCCAGGCTCAGGGCGGCCGAATAGGCAAAGTCGTTGCTGGCGCCGACGACGAACTGATCAAAGGTGAAATCCGATCGCAGGGGTTTTCCATTGTGGGGCCGGGAATGCAGATGCGGCAACGGCATCTGTATGTCGCTGAAAAGGGGTTTCTTTTTTGCGCCGTTTGTATCGGCCACCTCAAAGACCACTTTCCTTGAACGCCCCAGCATCTTTTGGATTTCCGATGCGATGAGGTCTGCGTAATGGGACATGATTCGCTTTTTTGAAAACGCATTGGGGCTTTGTAAAACGATTCTGGCGTCTGTCTCCGGTTTTTGCACCACCGGCTCGATCCACATCCGGTAAGAATGGGCCGGAATCCGGTCTTTGATCTTTGCCTTGACTTGATCCCAGATCGTTTCCAATGCATCCATTTGAAAAATAAAGACCCCTGGTCCCGATTGCCTTTAAAACGCGGGAAATTGAAAAGTATATCCGCCGATTGCCGATTGTGTGGGAGATATATCCAGAGTTTCGGATCATCCTCGATGACAGGGGCTCTTTTACGGCAGGGCATCGATGCTGTCAAATCGGATGGTTTGGATTTTCCAAAAACTTCTTAACAAATTATTAACATTTTATAACATATTGTTATTATTATAATATTAATAATTATGGGGCCAACTGTCCCAAAACACGACCATTTTTTTGCCCGGGCTTTCTGCAAGCATTCTGGGCACATCCATGATCGATGTGAAATCGAACCGATTTTGCTTTTTAAAAAAACCTTTTGTTTTCTTGGTTTCTCTTTAATTTTTAAAAAATATTGAACCGGACCCCATGTGCCGTCAAAAAGAGGTGTTCAATGAAAAACAACGGTCCGTTTTTTTTAAACGCGGAAAAAGCCCTTGTAAGGGAGCGCAAGGTGTTTTACTTTTCCCCAAACCGGTAGCGTAACCTTTCTCCATTGTCCGGAAAAAAACCAAAATAAATTTATGAGGGGGCCTTATCCGATCCGTATGAAAGGCAAATGCGACATGCGCCCCACCATCGCCGTCACCATGGGGGATCCCGTGGGGATCGGTCCGGAGATCATCGTAAAAGCCATGGCCCGAAACCGGCTCTCCCGTTCTTGCACACCCGTGGTAGTGGGGGATCCGTTTCGTCTGGAAGCTGCAGCGAAATGCGCGGGGATTTCCCCGAACATCCGGGTGGTTTCGAGACCCGGCGAGGCACCGGCCGAAAAAACCGGCATCAGTGTGATTCCCGTCAGCCGATTGCACTCCAAAAAACTGACATGGGGAAAGCCCACAAGATCCACGGCAGCCGCCGCCGTCCGCTACATCACCACGGCCGTGGATCTGGTGCAGCGGGGCGACGCGGCGGCTATGGTCACCTGCCCGATCCATAAAAGCGCCTTCCGTCTGACGGGCCTCCCCTTTGCCGGCCACACGGAACTCATCGCCGAGAGGACCGGCAGTTCAAATTTTGTCATGATGATGGCCGGAAACCGATTAAAAGTGGCCCTGGCCACCATTCATGTCCCCCTCGGGGACGTCCTGTCCCATCTCACGCCGGAAAGGGTGTTTCAAACCATCCGGATCACGGCTGAAGGGCTCATGGAGCGCTTCGGGATTGCGTCTCCTTGTATCGGCATGGCAGGATTAAACCCCCACGCCGGTGAAAACGGACGATTCGGCGATGAAGAAAAAAAAATCCTGATGCCGGCCCTTCGCCGGGCCCTCCGGGCAGGATACCGGGTGGAAGGCCCCTATCCGCCGGATACGGTTTTCCACAGGGCCCTCAAGGGGGCCTTCCATGCCGTGATCGCCATGTATCATGATCAAGGCCTCATCCCCTTCAAGCTCATCCATTTCACCGACGGCGTTAACACCACCCTGGGTCTTCCTTTGATCCGCACCTCCGTGGATCACGGCACGGCGTATGATATCGCCGGAACCGGGACCGCGGATCCGGGAAGCCTTGTCGCCGCCGTTCACATGGCCGCCGATCAGGCGAACCACCGGCACCGATCACTTCGAAAAAAACCGACCCCCTTACGCTGAGAATATGTATGCAGATCAAATCATCATCCGCGGTGCGCGGCAGCACAATTTAAAAAATATCGATGTTTCCATCCCGAGAAACCGGCTCATCGTCATCACCGGTCTTTCCGGATCGGGGAAGTCGACCCTGGCCTTTGATACCCTGTATGCCGAAGGGCAGCGGCGATATGTGGAATCCCTTTCCACGTACGCCCGCCAGTTTTTGGAGCGTATGGAAAAACCGGATGTGGACACCATCGAGGGCCTGTCCCCGGCCATCGCCATTGAACAAAAAAGCGCCGGTCACAACCCCCGTTCCACCGTGGGGACCGTCACGGAGATTTACGATTACCTTCGGTTGTTGTTCGCCCGGGCGGGAATCCCCCATTGTTACCGCTGCCACCGCCCCATCACGGCCCAATCCATCGACCAGATCGTGGATCAGGTGTTGTCCTTCCCCGAAGGCACCCGGATCTTGATTCTCGCCCCCCTCGTGAACCAGCAAAAAGGATCCCATGAAAAACTTTTTAAAAAGCTCGTCAAGGACGGGTTCGCCCGGGTCCGTGTGGACGGCACCTTGTTTGACATCGAGGAAGTCCCTTCGCTTTCAAAAAACAAAAAGCACAATATCCATGTGGTGGTGGACCGCCTTCAGGTCAAAGAAGGAATCCACAGCCGCCTGGCCGACTCCCTGGAACTGGCCATGGCCCAATCCGAGGGCGTGGTCATCGTGGACGTGGTGGGAAAAGAGCCGATTCTCTTCAGCGAAAAAGCCGCATGCACCCATTGCGGCATCAGTTTCCCCGAATTGACGCCGGCCAGTTTCTCCTTCAACTCCCCCCAGGGGGCGTGCCCCAAATGCGACGGACTGGGGACCATCACCGAATTCGATCCCGGCCTCATCGTCCCCAACCCGGACCTTTCCCTCAGGGAAAGCGCGGTGGCGCCCTGGGCCAACCGGAATTCGGTCTACTTCGCCGAGTTCCTGGAAGCCCTGACACAGCATTACGGGGTGGACATTTACACCCCTTTCAAGGATCTCCCCGAGTCTTTTAAAGAAGCGCTTCTCCATGGTTCGGGAAAGAAAACCATCACCTTTTTCTTTGAGCGGGATCATCGCCGATACACCTATGAACGGCCCTTCGAAGGCATCCTCCCCAACCTTCAACGCCGCTACATGGAAACCGATTCCCATCTGATGCGGGAAGAAATCCAGCAATACATGAACTTCCAGCCCTGCCCCGAATGTCACGGCGCCCGGCTGCGTCCCGAGAGCCGTAGCGTCCGGGTGGGGGGGCGAACGATCCAGGAGATCACCGCTTTTTCCGTTGAAAAGGCGAGAGCCTTTTTTCTCAACTTAAACCTTTCCGGGAAACGCCGGATCATCGCCCAGCGTATCTTCCGGGAAATCGTGGACCGGCTCGGATTCCTGGAAAACGTGGGTCTCGGTTACCTGACCCTGGATCGTTCCGCCAACACCCTCTCCGGTGGGGAAACCCAGCGGATCCGTCTGGCCACCCAGATCGGTTCCAAGCTCACCGGTGTTTTGTATGTCCTGGATGAGCCCAGTATCGGGCTGCACCAAAGGGACAACCGCCGGCTTCTGGAAACTCTCATGCAGATGCGGGATCTGGGAAATACGGTTTTGGTGGTGGAACACGACGAAGAGACCATCCGCAGGGCGGATCACGTGGTGGACATGGGTCCCGGCGCCGGCATCCACGGGGGTGAGGTGGTCTTTTCCGGGCATCCAGAGGGGTTGACGGGTGCGCCAATGTCCCTCACCGGGCAATATCTGTCCGGGGAAAAACGGATCGCGGTTCCCGATCATCGGCGCAAGGGAAACGGCAGCCGGCTGATCATCGAGGGGGCCTCGGGGAACAACCTCAAAAGCGTCACGGTGGCGTTTCCCTTGGGGTGCATGATTTGCGTCACCGGTGTTTCCGGGTCCGGGAAATCGACGCTGGTTTTGGAGACCCTGTACCGTGCGTTGTCCCAGAAGCTGTACCGCATGCGGATTCCCGCGGGACCCCATGAGCGGATCACCGGCATCGAACACGCCGACAAGGTGATCCACATCGACCAATCCCCCATCGGCCGGACCCCCCGGTCGAACCCCGGCACCTACACCGGTGTTTTTACCTTCATCCGGGAGCTCTTTTCCAAAGTCCCTGAATCCCGGGCCCGGGGGTACAAGCCCGGACGGTTCAGCTTCAACGTGAAAGGAGGACGGTGCGAGGCCTGCACCGGCGACGGGATCATCAAGATCGAGATGCACTTTTTGCCCGATATTTACGTTCCCTGCGATGTGTGTCGGGGGAAGCGGTACAATCGGGAAACACTCGAGATTCGCTACAAAGGAAAGAGCATCACCGATGTTCTGGAGATGACCGTGAACCAGGCCCTGCAGTTTTTCACCAATATCTCCGCCATTCGGTCAAAACTGCAGACACTGGTGGACGTGGGATTGGGCTACATCCGCCTGGGCCAGCCCGCCACCACCCTTTCAGGGGGGGAAGCCCAGCGGGTCAAGCTCTCCCGGGAACTAAGCAAGCGGGGGACCGGGAAAACCGTCTACTTTTTGGATGAACCCACCACGGGTCTCCACCTGGACGATATCCGCAAGCTTTTGAGTGTACTCAATCGCCTGGTGGAGGCCGGAAACACCGTCATCGTCATCGAGCATCACCTGGATGTCGTCAAGACCGCCGACCATGTCATCGATCTGGGACCGGAAGGGGGGGATGCCGGCGGCCGGGTGGTGGGGTGCGGGACACCCGAAGAAATCGCCGCGCTTCCCCGGTCTTACACGGGACGGTTTTTGAAAAAAATCCTCCCGGCCGGGATCCGACGGGCGCCACTCCATTAAAAAGGGGGCCGCCCCTGAAAAAGGGCAGCCCCCAATATGGAATGCTCTGGTACTCTTATTACACTATCCTGTAAACAGCTTGGCGATTGCACCTGCCTGAGGGTGCGCATAAATGAGAATCAGTGCGATGACGAGTGCGTAAATACACAACGACTCGATCAAGGCCAGGCCGATCAGCATGGTGACGGTCACCTTTCCCGAGGATTCCGGGTTCCGTGCGATTCCTTCAACCGCTGACTTCAGCCCGTTTCCCATAGCGATGCCGCAGCCGAAGGCCGCAATGGCGATTCCGAAACCCGCCGCTATCACGCTTGCAATGAAGAATTGTAATGCCTGTGCTTCCATCCGTTGTCTACCTCCTTCGTTTTAATATGGTTTTTGGGCTTCTTCCATCACCCATTTCCGCTGGAAAAACTCCGTAAATACACCATCAGTTTCCGTAGGCGCCCCAAGACAAGGGATAGAACCCCTTGTCGCTCGATTTAATGGGCGTGTTCCATGGCCCCGGTGAAATACATGATGGACAAGAGAAAGAAAATAAAGGCCTGAACAAAGGCGATAAATATCCCGAGCACCATAATGGGCAAAGGCGCAAAGAACAGTCCGGCAAGAAAAAATAAAATACCCAGCACCAGCTCCTTCCCCATAATGTTTCCGAAAAGCCGGAAGGACAAGGAAAGGATCCGGGCCAAATGCCCGATGACTTCAATAAAAAAAATGATGGGCACCAACCACCAGACCGGCCCAAGGAAGTGCTTGATGTACTTGGCGCCGTGATACTTGATTCCGATGATATGGGTAAAGACCACCACGGTGAGGGCGCACGACAAAGTCGTATTGAGGCTGGCGGTGGGCGCGAAAAACCCGGGAACCAGGCCGATCAGGTTGCAGGTGAAGATATAGAGAAACACCGTCGCGATGATGGGGAAAAGCCATCGCCCTTCTTCGCCGGTGATATCCACCATGAAATCCTCTATCCCGGTAATGACGATCTCGAAGAAGTTCTGCCCGCCGGAGGGAATCATACTGGCGCCTTTGGCCGCCAGTGCCCCGGAGATGATGAGGATGGCCATCACCACCCAGGAGTAGATCACATGGGGATAGGCATGGGCGAAATGACCGAGACCCACGGCTTCAAACAGTTTTACGAAAAACAGATAGGGATGCTCCACGTTACATTGCCTCCTTGAAAATAAGATGTTTCAGCTCCATAAGGGTGGCAAACAGAATACTCAGCACCACCACGGAAAGACCGAGGATCAGACCCAACGGATCCACATACCCCTGAGAAATGAGCCAGAAAAGGATCAAGCCGGAGACGGCAAACCGTACATAGTACTTGGCAACGACCACATGGTGAGAGGAAAGATGGGGGGGCAACAACGCCCCTTTCAAGGTGCGATAAAGCATATGAAAATTGATCGTAACGATGAGCCCTCCCAGGATCAGGCCCAAGGCGAAACGAAACGGCGCCAGGAGCAGACCCAACACGGTAATCAGACCCAACAGCACCCAGTTGGAACGGGTGACAAAAACCAGAATGCGCTTTTGAATCTTCACGGCATCTCGACGATTCGAATGGGGAGTCCGGCATAGAATCCGCCGCCCTTATAAGCGCCCCATCCCAAAAGTGGCTCTCCCTTCACACCCGTCCGCCTTTTTTCATGGCCAGGCCGATGTTTCTGTAGGCCGCCGCAATCCCTAAACCCAAGAAGATAAACGTCAGCCAGGGACTGGAACCGAAACGCCGGTCCAAAAGCACCCCCACGGCCAGCCCGATGAAGATGGAAAGGGCGATCTGAAATCCCAAACTGCTGTAATAGGCCAGCTCTTTCAGCCAGCGCCGGGTTTCCCGCTTCATCGAAACGAACGGTCCTGATTCCGGTGTAACCCGGAACCGCATAAGGTTACGGCTTTTACCATGGCCGCTTTGTCAAGTCAATCCCAAAATCAAAAAATTTATCCCGACCGCGACGCCTCCCGGTACGCATCCTCACCCAATGTTGCAACATTAATCAATTCCAGTCGAGAAGTTCGGTGTCAAACACGGGACCTTCCGAGCAGACGTGGAGGTAGCGACCTTTCGCCTTCCCTTTCACGGCGCATCCCAGGCAGGCGCCGATGCCGCAGGCCATCAGGGTTTCGATGGAAACCTGGCAGGGTGTTTTCAAAACGCGGGCCGCCTGGTCCACACACCGGAGCATGGCTTCGGGACCGCATGCATAGATCCGATCCGGGGGGTCGGTCCTGGCCGCCGTCTGAAACGGGTGTGTGACCGGGCAGTGTTCCCCATCGCTCCCGTCGTCCGTGGTCACCTGCAGTATCACCCCGGCATCGATCAATTCATCCCGGCACAGGAGTTCTTCCCGATCCCGGGCCCCGAGAAACACCCGGCAATCCCTGGGATTCATACCCTTTTCAAGCATGGCTTGGACCAAAAAAACCATCGGGGCCACGCCAATGCCGCCGGCCACCAACATCGGACGGGAACCGGCCCCGGCCAATGTGAACCCTTTCCCCAACGGCCCGACCATTTGAACGCGTTCCCCTCCACGGGTGCGGGCCATCTTTCGGGTCCCGGGTCCCACAACCCGATAAAGGACCTGGACAGCCGCTTTACCCCCCGAAAGCCCAAGGAACCGATGAATCGAAAAGGGACGGGGCAGCAGGGGGGCGTCCCGGCCGGACACATGCAGCATCACAAATTGGCCGGGAACCGCCTCCTGGTAAGAAGGGTGGCACGCCAGGGTCATCCGGTAATGCGCCGGGGTGAGCCTTTCGTTTTTCAGGACTGTTCCCTGTTCGACGTTCATAGCGGTTCTTTTTCATGATGAGATCGGTCAAGCCGGATGCCTTTTGCGTCCTGTCCGTATTTTCTTCTTGGCCTTTTATGGGATAAAAATCAAGCCAAAGAATCGACCCGGGGAATCACGGAGGCTTTTTCGGCTCCACCGGATTCGCGAAGGCCGAGGACGGCGCCGAACCGGCCCGTGATCTTTTCCTTGCGGTAGGAAAAAAAAAGATTCGTCCGACAGCGGGTGCACAGGCCGCTGATATGCACGTTTTCCCGAAAAAGGCCTTCCAAGACCAGTTGATCCCGGGTAAGCCCCCAGAAATCAAAGTGATCGGCGGTGTCTTTGTAATCCCAAAAAGCAGAAGGGATTTCCGTTTTATAGTTTTTAAATTCGGCACAGCAGGGTCCCAGGGAAGGACCGACGACGGCGACAAGGTTTTGCGGCCGGCTCTGGAAATGACGGACCATGGCGCGGACGGTCCGCCCCACGATCCCTGAAATGCTCCCCCGCCATCCGGCATGGACGTTGGCGATCACCCGGGCCACCGGGTCGTAGAGAAAAACCGGCTGGCAGTCCGCCACCTGAACCACAAGGAGCGTTTCCGGGATATCCGTGACGGCGGCGTCGGCCCGGGGGGTCTTGACCGCTCCGGAAAAGGACCCGGCATCTTTGGATTTAAGTATCCAAACGGCATTTCCGTGGACTTGATCCATGTAAACGGGCGTGCCTTTACCGGCGCACTGAACGATTCTTTCCCGGTTTTTTTCCACCGTTTTTGGATCATCCCCAAGACCGAAGCTGATGTTCAAGTGGTGGAAAGGGGGATCGGAGAATCCCCCGTGGCGGGTGAAAACGGCATGGAAAAGCGCCGGGTAAGACGCCAGGACCGGCGACTCCAGGAAAGACACCCCGTTTTTTTCTTTGAGCATCATCTTGCCGGTGCCTTGCGGATCTTTTCGATGATTCCCGATGTGGAGACCCCTTCCACCAGCGGAATTCGAATGACCTCCCCCCCGCGGCCAAGCACCCGGTCCGCCCCCACGATTTGCGCGGTTTCCCAGTCGGCCCCTTTCACCAGTACATCCGGCTCCAGGGTCTGAATCAGGTGCAAGGGATCCGGTTCTTCAAAGACAACCACGTAATCGACGCATACCAGGGCGGCCAGGACCACGGCCCGATCCGTTTCGGAGTTGATGGGCCGTCCTTTTCCCTTGATCCGCCGGACCGACGCATCCGAATTGAGCCCCACCATCAGAATCCCCCCCAGCGCCTTTGCGGCGCTCAGGTAGCGCACATGACCCACGTGGAGGATGTCGAAGCATCCGTTGGTGAAGACGATCCGTTCCTTTCTCTGCCGGTGCGCCTTCAGCGCATTTTGGAGCCTTTCCAGCCCAATGATCTTGTCTTCGATCTCCATATCCGATTTCATTTTTCACCGTTCACTTTTCACCGTTCACCGTTCACCGTTCACCGACTCAAATGTTTCTTCGTAGGGCGGGGTTTTACACCCCGCCGCAAAACGGTCGGTCACGTTCCGGCGGCATATAAAATGCCGCCCTACAACCCTGAATCTTGCTTTTAAGAAATATGAACCATCATTTTAAATTTTAACCTTGAATCTTTGAATCCCGAATCTTGAATATCACCGTTCACCGTTTACTATCCTACAATGTCCGCGCCAGGGTCAGGACGTCCACCTGCCGGGCGCCGGCACGGGTCAGGGCCGTTGCACACGCCTCTGCGGTGGCCCCGGTGGTGTGGACATCGTCCACCAGAAGAATCCTTTCTCCGTTCACCTTGGCGGGGCTTTTCACGGCAAAGGCATCCCGGATGCCCGCCGCCCGTTCCGTTTTCCGCAGCCCGGTCTGGGACCTTTCCCAGCGGGTTCTCGCCAGAACGTCGCCGGAAATCCGGTATTCAAAGCCGGGTCTGCCCGTCTTGCGGGAATACCGGGGCCAGTCCCTGACCAAAAGCCAGGCCTGGTTGAATCCCCGTTCTTTCAACCGCCGCCGGTGGAGGGGCACGGGAATGATCCGGTCCACGGGATCGGTTTCCCATATCCGGCAAAACGCGGAAAACAGCAATAATCCCAACGGACGGCCCAGTTGGATTTTACCGTCGTATTTGAGCCGGTGCACCGCTTTCATCCACCCTTGTTCATAAGCGCCCAGGGCCCTGGCCTTCCCGAAGGCCCGCGGCGTCTTGCCGCACCCGGGACACAAATGATCCGGTCCCTGCCCGCCGGGAAACATCACCCCGCAGACCGGACAGAGCGGCGAAGTGACGGGGATAAATTCCGGCACGCACGCCGGACACGCAAATGAACCCAGAACGTGTGCCGTCCCGTCCGTGAAGGGTGCCTTGAAAAGCCGGGAGCCGTCCATCGCATCCGTCCCGCGCACCTGATCTGGGTCCGGCCGGGGATCATGAAAACCCCCGCAGATCAGACAACGGGGAGGGAAAAGGGCGTCCCGAAAAGGCGCCCACCACCAGGAAACAGCCTTTCCGCCCGGAAGGGATCTTGCCTTTCCAGACAAAATCGCATGGGGCCGCATTAAGGATTCTCGGCGCATCATGAGGCTTCGTGCATCCGCTGATAAAACACCGCATACATGGCAATCCCGCCTGCCACGGAAACGTTCATGGAATTCAGTGTGTCCTTCTGTGGGATGGAAACCAGGACGTCGCAGTCGCGTTTCACCAGGGGACGGATCCCTTTTTCTTCTCCTCCCACCACAAGGGCCACCGGGCCGTTTAAGTCCACGGAAAAAACAGGGCGCTTGGCCCTGGGATCCAGCCCGTATACCCAGACACCCCGCGCCTTGAACGCCTTCAGGGTACGCACCAGGTTGGTCACCCGGGCCATGCGGACATGCTCCAGAGCGCCGGCCGAGGCCCGGGAAACCGCCGGGGTGGGGGGCGCGCAACGGTCCTTGGGAACCACGATCCCTGTAATCCCCAGACACACGCCCGTTCGAATCAGGGCGCCCAGGTTCTGTGGATCCAGGACGCCGTCGGCGACAAGAAAAAAAAAAGGAGACTCCCCGGAGCACCCTTCTTTCAAAAGATCCCCGACATCGCATAGAGGATAGGGGGTGGTCCTTGCGGCGATCCCCTGGGTGGAACGGGTTCGGGCCAAGTGATTCAACTGAAAGAGCGGAATCTCCTTCAAGGGAATCCCCTCCTTCAGGGCATGCTCCCGGAGGATGGCTTCCCGGCCGGTCGTTTTCCCCGAGGCCACGAAGATTTCCAAAATCCGGCGTCGCCGAGCCGCCAGGGCTTCGGTCACCGGGTGCATTCCATAGAGCACTTCGGTGGAGGGGGTCCGCCGGATTGCCGTCATGCCCGGTTCCCGCTCGTATGGATGGGGTCTTCTTCTTGAGTCACCGACCCGCAGCGGGCGCGATAGGCTTCGATGAGCGCCGTCAGATCCGAAACGGCCTCTTCCAGCCGATCGTTGACCACCACGTGACGGTACAGCTGCAGTTGACCGATTTCCGCCCGGGCATCGGCCAGGCGCCTTTCGAGGGCTACGTCGGTTTCAGATCCTCTTTCTTCGAGTCTGTTCCGGAGCACCTCCAGGGAAGGCGGCATGATGAAAACGGGGATCGCTTGGGGGATTCGTTTCAGGATCTGCCGCGTACCCTGGACATCGATATCGAGGAGCACGTCCCGGCCCCGAGCCAGCGCCCTTTCAATAAACGCCGCGCTTGTCCCGTAATAATGTCCGTGCACCCGGGCCCATTCAATCCATTCTCCGGCATCGATCCCCGCCCGGAAGTCCGCCTCGGAGATAAAATAGTAATCCCGGCCGTGCTTTTCCCCGGGACGGGGGGTACGCGTGGTGGTGGACACGGAATACCGGATGTACGGGAAATGCGCCAGGACCATCCCCTTCAGGGTGGTTTTTCCGCTTCCCGACGGCCCGGACAGAATAAAGAGGCATCCCGGGCGATTCATGCCATTCCCTTCGTTCCCACGGGGGTTAAGCATCCTGGGCGCCTTTCAAGGTGGCATACCGCTGGGAGATGGTTTCCGCCTGGATCGCCGAAAGAATCACGTGGTTGCTTTCCATGATAATGATGGAACGGGTCTTTCGGCCGTGGGTGGCATCCACCAGCCGCCTTTCCTTCCGGGCTTCGTCCTTGAGACGTTTCATGGGCGCCGAGTTGGGGGAAACGATCGCCACCACCCGCTCGGCCACAACCGTTCCGCCGAAACCGATGTTCAGGAGTGTCTGCTCCATGGGCTCTCCTTGAGGGCGTCATCCCATCAAATCCGGGGATGCCGCGCCCTATTCGATGTTCAGTACCTGTTCTCGGATTTTTTCCAACGCTGACTTCACCTCCACCACGGCATGGGCGATCCCGGCGTTTTCCGCCTTGGCGCTCATCGTGTTAAACTCCCGGTTGAGCTCTTGCAATAAAAAATTGAGCTTTTTCCCGGCCGGTTCCGGGGCGCCCATCACCTGCCGAAACTGGACCAAATGGCTTTTGGCCCGGGTGATCTCTTCCGTAATATCCCGTTTCACCGCCACGAAGGCGGCCTCCTGGGCGATACGGGCCGGATCGACCTCCATCTCCTTTGAAACCAATGCCGATATCCGTTCTTCCAGCCGCGCCCGGGTTTCGGCCGGACCGGTTGCGGCCGCTTCTTGAACATGGGCAAGGTGCGTTTCGATCCGGTCTAAGTGCAGGATAAAATCCCTTTCCAGGGCATGCCCCTCCACGGCGCGCATGGCCTCCAGATTGTCCAAGGCTTCTGAAAGGCATGGCTGGAAAGCTTGCCAGGCACGTTCCATATCTTTTTCCTCGGCCTGAAATTGTAGCACGCCGCCGGTATTGGCCACCAGGTCCAAGGGGATATCCCCGGAAATCCCCAGCGCTTCTTTCAGTTGTACCAGGGCTGCATACAAGGATCGGGCTTTTCCGCGGTCCACCCGGCAGGCCACAGCCGATTCGGCGGTTTCCTGGATGGTCAACGTCACCTCCACGCGGCCCCGGCTTGTAAACCGGGCGATCTCCTTTTTGATCCGGTCTTCCAGCCCCAGGTAGTCGTGGGGGATCCGTAATGAAACGTCGAGATAGCGGCTGTTATAGGAACGGATCTCCACCCGGATTTCCAGGGTGTCTTCCACTCGACCGGCCCGGGAAAAGGCCGTCATGCTCTTGATCATGGGGGGTCCTTTCAAATGGTACGGCTTCGAAAAAAGGCCGGTTTTGTTGTACGGCCATGGCTCTCAAAAGGTTTTTACAACTTTACGGCATGAGACGACAAGGTGGGAGAAGGTCTGCTTCCCCGCAGGTCTTGAACGTATTTATCGCGCACCCACTTTAAAAACTGCAACATATCCTGCCGGCAATAGTCCGGATATGTCCACGCCAGCTTATGAAATCCGCCTTTACGGTAAAGCAGCGTCAAATCGGCATAGATGCCTTGTCCGATATAGATCCGGTGGGAAAACCGTTTCCCGGTGGCCAGGACCACCTGTTCTTTCGCCACATACCCCGGGTCAAGATTCACCCGGCGTTTCCCTGCCGGCGCAAACGCGTCTTCGATACGGTTGGTTTCAAGCTTGACGCGAACCAGATCCTCCCGGGGAATCAAAGACACAAAGGCCACCATCCTTCTGGACAGCGGTGCGCCCATTTCCGCTTCATAATAGTCGGTCAAATCAAAAGGGAACCATCGGCTCACCACATCCACGGGGCCCCAGCGGTCCGCGAGCATGCGGACCACGGGCGGCCACAGGGACGTGTCCTTTAAAAACATCCCGACCACCAATTTGACCGGTGCGGGTGCGTGCGGGAAGCTCACGGGGTGTTCGATTGTCCTTCAAACGGTTGACCGGCGGCGGCCGGAACCGCGTTTTCTTTAAGTCTCAAGGCACGGGCTTGGCTTCGTCGATGAGCATAATGGGGATATCGTCTTTGATTTCGTACAACAGCTTGCACCGGTCGCAGATCAATCCGTCTTGGGTTTCGTTGAGCCGGATCTCCCCCTTGCACTTGGGGCAGGCCAGGATATCCAGGAGTTCCTGACTGATGGCCATTTCTCCTCCTTTACGGTAATTCGCTATTTTCCCTACCGATTCCACGAGGGTGCGTTCGCGGGCTTTTTCCTGGATAGCAAAAATTTCATCTCGTTGTAAAGGCAGGAGTTTCCCCGTTTCTATTCCGGCGTTCCGCCGGTTTGACAAGGGGATACATCGAGTTTATTTTCTGTTTTAAAGTCTGTTTCCCGGTGCGCACCCCGGTTGCCGCTCACAGGATCAGGGCGGAAAAGACAAAAAGAAAACCCGGGCTTGCCCGGTCAAGGAGGCCGCCATGAACGTGGACCGCATCGTTATTGCCTTTGCCGGAACGTTGATTCTTCTATCCCTTATCTTGTCCCTTGCGCACAGTCGGTACTGGTTGATTCTCACCGCTTTTGTGGGGGCCAACCTGCTCCAGTCGGCCTTTACCGGCTTTTGCCCTCTGGCCAATGTGCTGAAAAAAATCGGTATCCGGCCCGGGCAGGCCTACCGGTAGCGGTTTTTGTACAGTTGCCGGTAAATGTGTCCCAATTGTTCCATCACGGCGTCCCAGGATTGTAATGCGGCTTTCTTTCTCGCCCTTTCCCCCATGGTCCGGCGTAAAGAGGGCTCGGAAAGCCGGACGAACACCTCTCCCAGTGCCTCCGGCGCCGGCGCATCGGGGAGGATGAACCCGTGCTCCCCGGTTTTCACCAGATCCCGCGCGCCGACCTTTTCGGTGATGATGACGGGGAGTCCGGCGGCCATGGCCTCGAGGACCGCCATCCCGAAGGTATCCATTTTTGAGGGCATGACAAAAAGGTCGGCCGCCAGATAATAGGGCTCCACGGGCGTCACGGGCCCGGTGAAGACCACCCGGTCCCGGATGCCCAATGCGTTTGCCAGGGCACCGAATCGCCGTTGTTCGCCTTTTCCGGCCACCAGAAGTTTCCACGAGCTCCGGGGAACACGGGCCATGGCGTGGGCCATGCCCTGAATCACCAGATCCAGGCGCTTGATTTCAAAATTCATCCCCACGAAGAGCAAAACCGTATCCGACGGGGCCAGGCCGTGCCGGGCCCGGATGTCACCGCGGCACACCTTTCGGTCGAGCCCCTTAAATCGTTCCAGGTCAACGCCGGGGTGCAGGATCCGGACCGTAGATCCGGGAATGGGATAGCGCCGCAAAAGTGCTTCTTTGACCAGGCTGGATACCGGAAGGATGCACGAGGGTCCCGGATCCACCATTCCCCGCCGCTCCACATGGGCGGTGGCCCGGTCGAAAACTCCCATTCGTTTTTTCCGGATTTCTTCGATCCAGGTCTGGTGGGGGATGCCATGAAACGTGAAAAGATCCATCCGATAGATCCGTTCATGGCTGTGGATCAGGGTCTCCGGATGACGGCGGGCCCATCGTTTGACGTAATGGGCGAAAGAAAGGGGCTGGAAGACCCTGGGGAATTTGATCATCGGAATCCTGTGAAACCGGACCGGGGAATTCCCGGACTTCCAGCGGTGGGCCAGCACGTGCACGGTAAAGGGATCCATCCGGGCAAGACGCTCCCCCATCTCGAAAACAACGGATTCCGCCCCGCCCATGAGCCCGTATTTGGGAATCACAAAAGCGATGGGGATTCTTTCCTTATCCCGCGTTTCGTTCAGGGGTTCCATCGATATCGGTTTGCCACGGCCCGATACTTGCACCATTTCTCGAGCGTTTTTCGGTCTTGCCCCCGCCGGAAGGCACCCAGCCCGATGCCCAAAATCCGCCAATAGGCCTGCAGGAGGCCTTCCCGCTGGATCCGGCGGGAAACCGTCCTGGAGTAGTGTTTCTGGAAAAACAGGGTTTCCGCCGAAATTTTCTTCTCCCAGACCGCCAGACGGTGATACCCCCGCTCGCTTTCCCCGCCCCAGTGCACCACCTCGGCCTCCGGAATATACGCCACCGTGTATCCGGCCTTCCGGACACGCAAACAAATATCGGCATCTTCGCCGTAGAGGAAAAACCGCTCGTTGAATCCTCCGATGCTTTCTAAAATTTCACGGCGGGCCGCCATACTGGCCCCCAGAACCCAGGCAATGCGCCCCGGGGCGGATGCCAAACCGTCGAAAAATCGCCGCGTTTCTTTTTCCCCGTGCCGTCCCCCCGGATACCGCATTTCCACGGAAGGCTGCAGGGAGCCATCCGGGTTTACGATCCGGGTGCCGGCGATGCCGACCCGGGGATGGCGGGAAAGGTATCGGGTGATCTGCAACAGTGCACCGGGACGGACTTTCGTGTCCGGGTTCAGGAAAAAAACAACTTTTCCTCCCGCCATTTCCAGGGCTTGGTTGTTGGCCCGGGCAAACCCTTCGTTGGCGGCATTGACGATGAGGCGGACCCCGGGAAAGCGTTCTCTGATGAGCTCCCGGCTATGATCCGTTGAGGCGTTGTCCACCACGAAGACGTCGAATCGGACCGCCTCCTGGGCAAAGACGGACTTCAGGCAGCCTCCGAGGAACCCGGCGGCGTTGTAATTGACGATGATCACCGATAGGTCCGGCGGATGTGTCCATGAGGTGTCCGGATGGGTATTCATGGGCGCCGTCGTAACCCCGCCATTATTTGGAACGCACCTGAAACAGGATCATCTCGCCCGTATCGCGGTGCCGCCATCTCCCGATCTCCGTGAAATCTTTTGGATGTGCTTTTTGGAGAAAATCGAACCGGTCCCGGGGCCAGTGCCGCTCTTCCCAGAGAAAGTATTGCACGCCCGACCGTTTCAAGTTGGAAACAAAAGTTTTGTAGCTGTCCCCCACCAGGGCATGAAAATCGTTGTATGGCTGGGGGCACGGCGCCCCGAAGAAGTGGAGATTGGCGTAAAAGGAAAACCACCGGAGGGTGTCCATGGATGCCGCCACCCGGATTTCTTCATCGTTGTCTGAAATCTGTGCCACCTTTTCACCGATTGCTTTGAAGACCAATTTGTCCTTTTCCCGGGGCTGTACGTTTTTAAACAACGTGACGGCCAGGATCAGAGCGAAAAGGAGTAAAAACGCTGCTCGCTTGGTCAGGCCGAGGCGGGAGCCGCAAAAAAGTCGGAGGCGCTGGATCCCGAGCCCGGCAAAGACGGCGGCGGGGAAAATGACGATGGCCATGTGCCGGTTTTCCAGGATCCACCATTGCAGGACATGCAAATACAGCACGCAATACGCCGCAAGGATGATCCACATGAAATAAAACAGTGCAGGGTCTTTTTTAAGACGCGTCCGGGCCTGGAAGGCGCCCACCAGGAACACGGCGAAAAGCGGATAAAAAAAGGCTTCCAGGGTCCGGTTGGCCAATGTCCCCAGCCCCACCAGCCAACCAAAATTGCGGGCTTCGGGAAGGAAATACTTGAGGAGCGGATCCTGAACCCTTTCGGCCAAACCGGCCAAATGGGTGCGAAGGAGTCCGTAGTGGGATATGGGCCCCCATACCTTTTCAAGGATTTCATGGGATCGATACAGGCCGGAAGGGGGCAGGCCGTAGAACCAGGCCCCCAAAAAAGAAAGGATTCCCGCGCCGATGACCGGGATAAAAAAAACGGTCAGTGTTTTCAGACGGGCACCGCGATGGAAAAAAATAAGAAAAAGCACCGAGACGAAGACGGCCGCCATGGTCTCCACCCGGGCCCAGGCAGCCATTAAAAAGGACAGGCTCGAAAGGAAAAACGCCGTGTATCCGGACTTTTCGCGTCCGGATACGAAAAAATACAGACCAAGGACCAGAAAGCACCAATAGAGCGGATCCCGGACCACGTCGGCGCTTCGGCCGACGAGAACCGGCATGACCGCAAAGATCAACAGGGAAAGGGCGCTGGCGGTCGCATCGAAAAAGCGGCGCAGAAGAAAATAAAGGGGGATCAGGGTCAGGGTCCCGAACAGGACCGAGACCGCCCGGGCCGCAAGGATCCAGTCGCCGAACACCGGATACACGGCGGAAATGGCAAAGGCGTAGTTGGACAGAAATCCGGTTCCGCACGGGGTTACCTGATCCCACAGCCCGTAATACAGGGCCCGTGCCTGATGGATATAAAGTGTTCCGTCGGGGTTGACCACATACGTCAGCTTCCAGGCCAGCAGTCTAAAGAACGCCCCCACGAGGATCACCCAGAACCCCGGACTTACAAAAACATGCCGGAATCGAAAAGAAACGGCTTCTTTTTCCATGGCCTGCATCCGTATCAGATATCCGGGTGACTGTCACCTCTCAGGAGTGATCCGTGAACCGTTCACGCATCACGGAACACCTAAAACGGAAAACTTGTTATTCTTTTCCAACACGGCCGGATGTAAAATCCGGCCCTACAATCTTTCACTATCCACTATCCACTATTCACTATTCACCATTCACTGTTCACCGTTCACCGTTCACCGTTCACCGTTCACTGTTCACCGTTCACCGTTCACCGTTCATCCGAATTGTTCATCCACCGCGGCCAGGACTTCTTCGGCGGTCAATTCTTCCAGGCACCGGCTGGTTTCAGTGTTGTCACATCCTTTTCTTCGGCAGGGAAGGCAGGGCCAATCCTTGGACACGGTAAGGTGGCGTTTCCCCCGGTGCGCCCAGATCACCGCCGAAGAAGGGCCGAAGAGGGCCACCGTGGGTGTCCCCGCCGCGGCGGCCACGTGCAAGGATCCGGAATCCACGCCGATAAACAGCCGGCACGCCGCAAACAACGCCGGGAGCATTTCCATGGGGGTTTTTCCCGCCAGGTTGTACGCCCCTTCCGGTATCCTCCGAACAAGCGCCCGGGCACGCGTGCATTCTTCCCGGGATCCGGTGACCACGACGGAAACACCGTGGTGCTGCACCAGATGGCGGATCACCCGGGTCCACCCGTCCGGGCGCCACTCCTTATAGGACCACAGGGAAAAAGCAGAAACCGCCACAACGGACCGGTCCGTTGGAATCCCCTGGCTTTTCAAAAAACCTTGAACCCGGCGCTTTTTCCCCGCGGGCACCGGGATCACCGGGGTGCCCTGATCCCAGGGGACGCCCACGGCGGCCAGGATGTTGAGATGATGGAGGGCCGCATACTGCTCGGCCTCCATCCGGGGATCGGGCCGGACGAGATGCGTCAGCAGGCGTTTTCGAATATCCTGTTTCCCGTGGTCGAGCCTTCCGATACGCACAGGGGCGCCGGAAAGATACGCCATGAAGGTCCCCCGGGTGCCGGTCCGGAGATCTACGGCCAGGGAAAACCGCTTGCGCCGAAGGGCCCGGATAAATCCCGCGTGGTATCGCAAGGCCGCGGCCGGCGATAAAGGTACGGCATGCACACCGATCACCCCGGCAAGTCCCGGAATATCCTCCAGGAGCCCTTCGGCTTTTTTTCGAACCCCCATCCATACATCACAGCCGGCAAAATGCCGCTGGAGGGCTGAAAGGGCCGGGAGGGAAAAGACGACATCCCCGATGTCTCCCAGCTGGAGGAGTAGAATCGGGCCGCGGATCTCCGGAAACGGATTCCGACCCTTAAAAAGCGCTGGAGCCGGAACGCCGGACACGCTCGGGGATGTCAAATCGTTCATGAAAACCGCCCTACATTCCTTCACCATTCACTATTCACCGTTCACCGTTCACTATTCACCGTTCACCGTTCACTATTCACCGTTCACCGTTCACTTCGTACTTCCGGGCATCCCGCCAAATGCCAGGCGATGAGCCGCAGATACACCCCCAGGCGCCGGCGCAGGCCGCCGGAAAGGCCGAAGGTAAGCATCACCCCCAGTAAGGTAAGGAGCGTGTTGACCAGGAGTCGGAAAAAAACCACGACAAAGATCAACCCGGTGCTTTTATGATGCCATTTTCCAAAATAGGCATACCGGGCCCGGTAAAACAGCTTGCGCGACGCCACACCGGGGCCCACGCTTTGCCCCTGGCGATGGATCACCTGGGCAGCGGGAACGAAAAAGACCTTCCATCCGCCCCGGTGCATCCTCAATGCCCAGTCGGTCTCTTCCAAAAAGAAAAAATACCGTTCGTCGAAAAGCCCTACGTGGTTCATGGCGGTTTTCCGGACCATCATGCAGGCACCGATGCATGAGTCGACTTCCACCGGATGCGTTTCCATGCGCCCTTTCCCGGGAAAACGCGAGGGGAAAAAAGCCTTCATGAACGCCTCGCTGGTGAGAAGCGTCGCCCATGACGGAAACGGCGCCACGGAATTCTGGGGTCTTCCGTCCGGGTGGCGGAGCTGCCCGCAGGCCATCCCTGCCGAGGGGGTTTCTTCCATGAAATCGAAAAGGGCCGTGACGGCACCGTCCATGAGCAGGGCATCCGTATTGAGCAACAGGGCATAACGCCCCCGCATCCGGCCCAAAGCCTGGTTACAGGCCGCGGCATACCCGACGTTTCGGGAATTGACGATAAGATGCACCTCGGGAAACCGTTCCCGGACCTTTTTGACACTGTCGTCCGTGGATGCATTATCCACCACGAAGACCTCGTAAGACAGTTCCCGGATGGTGTCGACCACCCGGGCCAGGCATTCTACGAGAAGTGCGCTGGTGTTCCAGTTCACGATGATCACCGTGACATCCACGGTTTCTGTTTTTTCCGGCGTTTCACCCATGGGCCTTTTCTTTTCTTTCTGCTCCGTTATCGTCCTCGATTTCTCTGTTTCGTCTGCCTGGTCGTTCTGATCTGAATCCTCACTTAAAACTTAACACGTAAAACCTGCCCCTGCGCTTCCCATACGTCACTCGTCACCATTCACTATTCACCGTTCACCTTTCCCCATCAACGCCGCCACGGCCCCGACGACCGCGTCCACCGATATCTTGTCCATGCAAGCCATTGCCGCACTCGGACGCGTTTCACTGAAGGGGCATTCCCGTTTGAAGCAGGGGCTGCACGGCGTTCCGGCACGCACCACGCTGTTTTTTTTTCCGTAAGGTCCGGTCCTCCAGGGGGCCGTGGGTCCGAAAAGGCCCGCCACCGGTGTTCCCACCGCCGCCGCCAGGTGCATGGGCCCCGTGTCCGTGGAGAGCACGCACGCGGCCTTTTCGTAGACGGCTCCCAATACCTTGAGGGTGGTCTTCCCCGATAGAACGGCCGCGTCCGCCTTCATCCGCGCCCGGATCTGATTTACCATCATTCCATCCTCGCGGCTCCCGGTGAAAACGATGGCAACGGAATGTCTTTTTGCCAATCGATCGGCCGCTTCGGCAAAGTGTTCGGGGCGCCAGAGCTTGGTGACCCATTTGGCGCCGGGATTCACGGCCACGAAGGGACGGCCGGCGGAAATGTCGCCGGCCGCCAACAGAGATTCAGCGGCCTTTCGATCCGCGTCCCGGATCGGCACGTCATAAACGATCCGGTCGCACCGGATCCCCACGGCTTGCAGAAGCAGCAGCTGCCGTTTCAGGGCGTGGTACTCCATGGAAACGGAGGGGATCCGCTCGTTTAGGAAAAGGTGGCTGTATTCCATGTGTTCCATCCCTTTTCCGAACCCGATCTTCCGTTTTCCCCGGGCAAGGGCCACAAAAAGGCTGCTCTTCAACAACCCGTGGAAATCGAAAATCAGGTCATACGGCGTATCCCGGAGGCGCTTCAAAAACAACGCCGCGTTTTTGACATGGGACGCCGCGTCCCGGGAAACCGTACCCCGAATCCATGTCTTTCGCTCCGAGATGAGAACGCGGTCCAGGGCCCGGTGTCCTTCCACCAGGTCCGCGGCCGCTTCTTCCACCAGCCAGGAAATATGGGCGGAAGGGTAATGCGTGCGTATGGCGTTTAAGGCCGGAAGGGTATGGATCACGTCCCCGATGGCGCTCAGTTTAACGATGAGGATCTTCACAGGAACGCCCTTGCCGCTTCAAAGACCGTTTCGGTGGGGATCCGGGTCATGCATTCCCTGTGGCCAAGGGGGCACACGGGACGAAGGCAGGGGCTGCAGGGCAGCCGGGACGAAAGTATTTTTCCCCGGAATCCCCACGGTCCCGTGACCTCGGGATCCGTGGACCCGAAAATGGCCACAAGGGGAACGTCCAGGGCCGATGCCACGTGCATTAGTCCCGAATCGTTGGTGATAAAAAGCCGGCACCGCTGGATCAGCGCCATGGCCTCGGAGAGATCGGTCCTTCCGGCCAGATTCATCGCCGAATGCCGCATGCCTTCGCAGATTTTCCGGCCCAGGAGTTGATCCTGGGGTCCGCCGAAAATCAGAATTGTTGCCCCAAAAATCTCCCGGATCCGGTCCCCTATAAGGGCGAATCGCTCCGGGGGCCACTGTTTTGCAGGGCCGAAGGCAGCGCCGGGGTTCAACCCCACCAGGCAATGGGCATCTCGAATACCGCATCGATCCAGGATCGTTTCGGCTTTTCGGGCGGCATCCTCTCCGATGGAAAGGTGCAGGCGGCGGCACCGGTCCGGAATGCCGACCCCTTTCAGGATTCCCAGGTAATAATCCACCTGATGGATCTTTCGGGATTTGTCGGGGCGTGCCGGCCGATGGGTTAACAGCGCACCACGGCCGTCGGTGGCATACCCGATACGCATGGGAATCCTTGACAACGCCGCGATAAGGGCCGCCTCAAATGCGTTCTGAAAAAGGATGGCGGCATGAAAGTCATATGTTCGGAGGGAACGAACCAGGTGCATCCCGCCCCTGATTCCCCGATGCCGGTCCACCTTGTCATACACCAAAATACGATCCACCGGGGGAACCGCTTCAAAGACCGGGACCACCCACGGTTTGGCCAGGACATGGATCCTCGCTTTCGGAAAATGCTTCCGCAGGGAACCCACCGCCGGCGTCATCATGACGGCATCCCCCACCCAATTGGCCCCGCGGAGCAGGATCCGCGGGGAAGGGCTTCCATTGAACCGAATCTTCAAAGCGGTCCTTTCCCTTCCCTTTCAATCGGTCTGTCTCGGCCATGGACAAAAGGGCCGCGTCTTCCACCGCTGATGCACCCAGAGCCACTGGCTCGGAAAACGACGGATCACCGTCTCCAGGACGCGGTTGTAGCGCCGGGTGTTCTCCTCCAGGTCTTTCCGGCGGTCCCCGGTGCGGATCAACGGGATCTCTTCTAAAAATTCGGCGATGAACCGGTCGCCGTTCCGCACGAGATAAACCGGAACCACCGGGGCTTCCGTGGTCAAGGCCATGAGGGCCAGTCCCTGGTTGGTGCAGGCCCGCTTTCCGAAAAACTCCAGAAAAGGCCCCTCGTACCAATCCACATTCTGGTCCAAAAGGACCGCCACCGCCTCTTTTCGCCTCAATGCGCGCAGGATCTTTCGCATGGATCGGACCGTGGGAATCAACCGGGCCCCGAACCGGGACCGGAAGCGCCGGAAAAACAGATCGAGGGCGGATATGTCCAAGGGGCGGTAGAGGACGTGGACCGGGATTTTCGCCATGGCCGCCACACCGGAAAGGAGTTCCCAGTTCCCCAGATGCAACGTCAACAGCAACACCCCTTTTTTCCGATTCACGGCGTTCCGATAATGGGACAACCCCCGGACGGTAATGAAACGGGAAAGGCTTTCCGTCGACCGATTCAAGGACCAGCCGATTTCAAAAAGGATTTCCGACAGGTCCTGAAAACACTTCCTGGCCAGTTTTTGAATCGTTTTTTTGGATTTTTCCCCCGAAAAGGCCTGGTGGAGATTTTGCAATGCGATGTTCCGGTGCCGGGCGTCAAGGGCGAACCAGAGCCTTCCCATGATCCCTGCGATCTTTCGGCGGGCAGGTCCGGAAAGGGACCCCATGAGCCGGAGCGTCGCGGCCACCAGTTGATATCCCATTTCATCCATGTCGGTTGCGGATTTTCAGTGAACGCTCCCACGCCTTGGCGTGTTTTAAAAAGACATACCAGGAAGAATTGGCCGCGATCACCATCCCGGCGCATCCGTCCAAAAACCCGTATTTCCAGAAATAGGTTTCAAAAAACTTGATACCGGCGTGGAGGAGCCCCAAAAAAAGGTATCCCGCGCCCTTCGGCCCTTTCTCTAAGGCCACCGCATCCGAAAACCGGTTGATGGTGGCCACCTGCCCTGCGATGTTTCGATAAACATAGTGGTGGAGCGGATGGGAAAGGGGCGTCACCTTTCCATCGACGATGAGACGCTCGTGCAAAGCTTCCCGGCTCCATCGCCCTTTCCCCTTCCGGACGAGGCGGACCTTCCGGTCCGGATACCACCCCCCGTGTCGAATCCAGCGGTTCAGATAATAGGAACACCGGGGCATGGAAAACCCCGAGCACTCCGGTGGAACCGCCGCAACCGCATCGATCATTTCCCGGGCCAAGGGGACCGGCACCACCTCGTCGGCATCGAGGTTGAGGATCCAGTCGACGTCAAGGGCCTCCATGGCGAACTGTTTTTGGCCGCCGTACCCCTCCCAGGGATGGTGGATCACCCGCGCACCCAACCGCGTACACACGGAGGGCGTTTCGTCCGTGCTCCCCGAGTCCACCACCACGACCTCCCGGGCAAAAGCAACGCTGTCGATAAGCTGCGGGAGGCGATCCGCCTCGTTTTCGGCGATCACCGCCACACCGATACGCGTGTCCTTCATGCCTTGATCCTACCGGGATTCATTGTTGATGGCTTCGTAAAAAGTCCACCTGCGGCGTTGCGCGGCATTCTTCGTCATT
>CAZQUR010000013.1:30346-40271 GCA_964596535.1 uncultured Desulfobacteraceae bacterium | reverse complement strand
ACCCAGCCCCTGTTCACCGGATTTTCCATACGGAATCGCTACGAGGCTTCAAAGATGCGGCTGGAAGCGGCCAAGGTGGGAGAAGGTCTCACACGCCAGGACGTCGTCCTGGCGGCCAAGGAGGTTTATTTTACGCTGCTCCGGGCCCAAAAACTGCTGGAAGTGGCCCAGGAAGCGGTGGCTTTGAGCGAAAACCAGGAAGCGGTGGCCCAACAGTTTTACAACGTGGGGATGACCCCCCTGAATGATCTTTTGAAGGCCCAGGTGGAACTGGCCAACGCCCGCCAGGAACTTTTGGGAGCCAGAAACGGTGTGGATGTGGCCAAAGCCAACCTGAACACCCTGCTGCGCCGACCCGTCACCGGGCCGGTGGCCGTCACGGATATCCGTGACTACGCGCCGTTGACCTCCGGTTTGAACGAATGCCTCGAAACCGCGGAAGAAAAGCGGCTCGAACTCCAGCAGGCCGAGCTGGAGGTGGAATTGGCGGAAACGGATGTGGCGCTTGCGAAAAAGGATCTTTATCCGTCCGTGAATCTGTCCTGGAGTTATTACCAGGAGGGAACCGACTGGGACGCGGCAGGGGGTGCGGGGATTTACAGCGATGCCAGCGGCTGGAATGTGAAGGCGGTGGCCTCTTGGGATCTGTGGCAGTGGGGCCGGACCCATTACGGCATCCAGGAGCGCCTGAGCCGCCTCCAGCAGGCCCGGCACCGGAAGGCGGCGCTGTTGGACCGGATCCACCTGGAAGTGACCGAGGCCTATCTGAAGACCGTGGAGTCCGAAAAGGCCATCGTCACGGCTGAAAAAGCCATTGAGCAGGCCAAGGAAAACTTCCGGATCACCCAGGAACGGTACAAGGCGCAGATGGCCATCTCTTTGGAAGTCTTTGATGCCCGGACACTCCTTTCCCGAGCCATGACCAACTATTACCGTGCCCTGTATGCGTTCAAGATCGCCAAGGCCTCCCTGGACCGGGCCATGGGCCGGGAAAGCCAGGAATGATTCCCGGGGAAAAAGAACGCCCCATCATCCGCATGTATCGCGTCCACAAGCGTTTCGGTTCCAAGGCGGCCTTAACAGACATTTCCATTGAAATCGACGAGAATGAATTCGTGCTGATCAGCGGCGCCAGCGGTGCCGGAAAGACCACCCTTTTGAAGCTGATCTACCGGGGCGAATCGGCCAGTGAGGGGCAGGTACTCGTGGACGGCATGAATCTGTTGCGGATTCCCCGGAATCGAATTCCGGAGCTTCGGCGCAAGCTCGGAATCATCTTCCAGGACTACAAACTGATTCCGGATAAGACGGCGTTTGAAAACGTGGCCTTGGTACTGGAGGCGGCGGGCCATCCCCGTCGGTTCATCGAGAAAAAGGTCAAAAGCGTCCTGAGGGGCGTGGGGATGGAAGAAAAGGCGGATGCGTTTCCGCCGAGCCTGTCGGGAGGAGAGCAGCAGCGCGTGGCCGTGGCCCGGGCCATGGTGGGAGACCCCAAGATCATCCTGGCCGATGAACCCACCGGGAGCCTGGACCCCGATTCGGCGTCGGTCATCTTTTCTCTTCTGGAACAATACTACCGAAAAGGGGGCACCCTGCTGGTGGCCACCCATGATCGGGACCTGATCCGAAACGCCGGCGGCCGGGTGATCCATCTGGAACGGGGAAGACTGCTCGCCGGCCGATAGCGGACGCGGTCTGTGTGCGGACGGACAAGTGAATGTATCGTTTTTGGCAAAGGGCCCTGCGGGATATTTCGGCCAATAAATTTCTCAACGGCATCACCGCCGTCACCATCGCCTTGTCCGTGCTGATCGTTTCCGCATTCGGCCTCATGGCGCTCAACTTGAATTCCCTCATGGAAAAATGGCGGCACGGAATTCGGGTACTCGTATATCTGGAACCGGATGTCTCCGGCAAAGACCGAAAGAACCTGGAAGACCGGATTCGCCGGATCGAAGGGGTTTCCGGCGTCACGTTCATTTCCAAAGAAGCCGGGCTGGCCGGAATGAAAGAGCGAATGCGGATTTTGGATACCCTTCTGGCGGACCTGGACCGGAATCCGCTTCCCGATACCTTCGAGGTGAGCCTGGATGCCGCCGCCCTGGAAACGAACCGGGTCGAAAAGATCGTGTCGGCGATCCAGGGGATGGCATCCGTGGAGGAGGTGGCCTACGGAAAGGTCTGGTTGGATCGCTTCACGGGATTGGTCCATTTATTTCGTTTCGGAGGCGCCGCCATGGGCGGCCTGTTTACGGTGGCTGCCATGTTCATCGTGGCCAATACCCTTCGTCTGGTGTTGTATTCCCGTCAGCAGGAAATCGAAATCATGCGGCTCATCGGGGCGTCGGACCGTTTCATCACGGCCCCCTTTTATATCCAGGGGCTGATTCAGGGCTTTTTGGGGGGCGTGGTGGGCCTTGCCGCCCTTTACGTTTTGTTTGAAATCGCCTCCCGGCGCATCGGGGGATATCTTCCCGTCGGATTCGGCGACATCCGTTACTTTTCTCCGCCGACGGTGTTTTCAATCCTCGGATGTGCCATGCTGGTGGGTTGGATCGGATGTTATCTTTCTCTCAAGGGGTTTTTAAAGCGCTGACCCTCATCCTGGCGGCGGCCATCGGTGCCCTGAGCCCGTCCTTTACCCGGGCCGGGGAAACGACACCGGTGGGTGTCGTATTGGCGAGCCGGCTGAATGTCAGAAGCGGTCCCGGCACCCGCCATGCCGTCGTCGCCGTATTGGAATCCGGCACCCAGGTGGCAGTGGTAAGCGAAAAAGAGGGCTGGCTCGAGGTGCGCCACGGCCAAACCCGCGGGTATGTCCGCTATCTCCCGGAATACGTTCGCATCCTTTCCCCCGACTTCAAGGGCGATCCGGAGAAGCGTCGAATTTGGCTTTTGGAGGAAAAGTCGTCGGCTCTTGAAGAAGACATTCAAAAGCGCAAAGGCCGGGTACAGCGGCTTTCCGGAAAGGAATCCGCCGTCCTTTCCGAACTGGATGAATCCCGGCACGCCCTGAACCGCCTGAACCGGCGGCGGATCCGCATGATGTCTCAACTGGAACTGCTTGAAAAAAAGATCGATTCCCTGGAAAGCCGTTCGGAAGCCCTTGCCCGCCAGGTGGCACGCCTGAAGAATCATGCGCTGAAACGGCTGGCGGTTTTATACAAGCTCCGTCAGATGGGAACCGTTCATTTCCTGGTTTCCGCCCGGTCTGTCCATGAATACCTTTATATGGAAAAGGGTTTTCAACGGATCCTGGCCCAGGACGAGGCCGTAATGTCCGCCCTTTCTGAAAAAAAACGTGCGTTAAACCAAACGTTGAATGAATTAAAAGACAAAAAGCAGGAAAAACTGGCCCTGGAAGATGCCTACGGAGAGCAAATGCAGAAGATGGCCGCGGAAAAGAAGAAACAGGCCCATTTGCTGGAAAGCATCCGGAGCCAGAAAGCGCTCCAACTGGCCGCCATTGAGGACCTTAAGCGATCCGCCCTCCGGCTGGAACGCATCCTGGAGGATTTCCGGCAACGGGCGAAGCAGGACAAATCCGTTCAACCGAAAGGCGGTTCCTTTTCCGCCATGAAGGGGTTGCTTCCCATGCCCGTTAACGGTAAGATCATCGCCAGATTCGGGACATATGAAACCCCGCGGCTTCGCATGAAGGCCCGGCGCAACGGGATTGAAATCGAAACCATGCCGGGATCTCCCGTCAAAGCGGTTTTTGACGGAAAGGTGGTCTTCTCGGACTGGTTCAGGGGGTATGGAAACCTGGTGATCATCGACCATGGAGAAGGGTTTTTTACCGTTTACGCCCATGCACTCGAGTTGTTCAAGAAAAGTGAGGAAAGGGTGGAATCCGGGGAGATCATCGCCACGACGGGAGATGCGGAGACGGACGGCGGGCCGACTCTGTATTTTGAAGTCCGCCACCATGAAAAGCCTATCGATCCTGCAGGTTGGCTGAAAGTGAATTAAAGGAGAATCCGATGCGCCTGAAAAAGATAAATCCGTTGAGATGGAAATGGGTCCTGATTGTCGGGGTCATCGCCGCGTGCTGGGCCGTCGTCCCGTCCATGGGGCCGACACCCTGGGCGGAAAGCGAGGAAACGTACCAGGGGCTTAAGCTTTTTTCCGATATCATCGAACTGATCGAAAAGAATTACGTGGATCCCGTCGATTCCAAGGATTTGATCGAAAAGGCCATCCATGGGATGGTGAACAGCCTGGACCCCCACTCCTCCTTCCTTCCCCCGGAAGCCTTCAAAGAACTTCAGGTGGATACCCGGGGGGAATTCGGAGGGATCGGCATTGTGATCACCCTTGAAAAAGGGATGCTTACCGTCATTTCCCCCATTGAGGGGACGCCTGCCCACAAGGCCGGCATCAAAGCCGGAGATCAGATCATCAAGATCAACGATGAATCCACCAAGGGCATGGCCCTGTGGGAGGCGGTCAAAAGGATGCGGGGTCCGAAAAAGACAACGGTCCGCATCACCATCCTCAGGGAAGGGGAGGGCGAACCCAAGGAATACACCTTGATCCGGGACATCATCCCCATTGAAAGCGTCAAATACAAGGTGCTCACACCGGGATACGGGTATGTCCGGATCACCAATTTCAACGAAAATACGACCCGGGACCTCACCGCCGCCCTTCAGGAACTCGAGTCCGGCACCGACGGGTTCAAAGGCCTTGTGGTCGATCTTCGGGACAACCCCGGCGGGCTTTTGAATCAGGCCATCGAAGTGGCGGATGTGTTTCTGGAAGAAGGGGTGGTGGTTTCCATCAAGGGAAGGGACAAGAAACACAACCGGACATACAGTGCCCATCCCGACAAGGTGAAAAGGGCGTATCCCATCGTGGCGTTGATCAACGAAGGTTCCGCCAGTGCATCGGAAATCGTGGCCGGGGCGCTGCAGGATCATAAGAAAGCGGTGATCATGGGGACGTCCTCTTTCGGGAAGGGGTCCGTCCAGACGGTGGAGGCCCTCCGGGACGGGTACGGTCTCAAATACACCATCGCCCGGTATTACACGCCCAGCGGAAAATCCATCCAGGCCCAGGGGATTGTTCCGGACATCGAAGTCAAGCCCATGATCCTTGCGGAAAAGGAAAAGAGCAAAATTCCATCCGGACTTTTCAGGGAAAAGGATTTGAAGAATCACCTCGAGGCCGTACCCGAAAAGGAAGAAGACGAGTTGCATTCTCCGGAGGATACCGGACCGGAATCGAAACGGCCGGACAGCCGATCCCGTTTCGGCCCCCTCGATATCGAGATGTTGAAAAAGGACTATCAGGTGCGGCGCGCCCTTGAAACGCTCATCAGCTTTGAAATCTTCAAAAATATCCGGGGATAGTTCAGTCGGTCCCGGTCAAAAGCGCGCCTCTTCCGAAAAAGGCGGAAGACTTCCGAAAGACTTGAAGCGGTTTAAGGCCAAGCAAGCGATCCTGGTCCTGTTTGTCGGGGCAGTGGCCGGGATTATGGTGCTGGCGGGCGTGCTCCGCCTGGGGCGGGCGAACCCGGCCCTTCACATGTCCGCCGGAGAACCGGCCGGGTCCGAGACCCGGTTGCCGTCGGATGCGGTGCCTCCCTTTGAGATCTTTCCGGAAGAAGACGATCTGGAGCCGGAATGGGAATCCCTTCCGAAACTGCCTCCTCCTAAAAAGCCGCCCAAAATCGCCATCATCATCGATGACCTGGGGTATGACCGGCAGCGCGCCCAAGCGTTCATCGACTTAGGGTTTCCGCTGACGTTTTCCATTCTGCCCCACAGCCCCTTTGAAAAAGCCATCGCTGAGGCCGCAGCGGTCACCCCTAACGAAGTCATGCTCCATATCCCCATGGAGCCGGTGGAATACCCCCGGATGGACCCGGGCCCCGGGGCGCTTCTCGTCGACATGACACCGGAAACCTTTTTGCGCCGACTCGTCGATGCTCTCGATACCCTCCCCGATGTCAAGGGGGTGAACAATCATATGGGCTCGGCAATCACATCCGATTACGACAAAATGATCCTGCTTTTTACGGTGCTCAAGGAACGGGGGCTTTTTTTCGTGGACAGCCGCACCACCTCCAAAAGCGCTGCCGGCCGGGCGGCCCGGGCCATCGGCCTCGATTTTACCCGTCGGGATGTGTTTCTGGATCATGTTCCCGAGGCGAAATCCATTGAAAAACAGCTCGACCGGCTCCTGGCATATGCCCGGAGACACGGAACAGCCGTGGGCATTGCCCATCCCAACCGGGTGACCTACAGGGTGCTTCGGGACAGGCTTCCCCGCATCGCCGAACAAGCGGTCCTGGTCCCGGTCTCACGCATTGTCTATGCGCGCCAGGTGGAGGCAAACGACCTTGAAATGCCCGCCGCTGTTCCACCACCGTCTTTGGATCCGGAATCCCGTCCCGCCCCCTGAGGGCCCGGTCCAAAAAATACACCCGTGTCCTTTGAAATTCCTTGACAGGTTCGCATATTTATTCTAAATGATAATTATTATTTATTAATAATCGATATCCAACATGAACTTTGGAAGCACAATGACGGAGCCTCACAAACGATATCCGACCATCGTCGAAAAGCTTCGCAAGGGGGGCTTCAAGCTGACTCCCCAGCGCATGGCCATCGCAAAAATTCTGGCGCACAGCGAAGGCCATCCGAGTGTGGAGGAAATCTTTAGTCGGCTGAAAGAAGCGTTTCCCACCATGAGCCTGGCCACGGTGTACCGGAACGTACTTGTTCTCAAGTCCCTTGGAGAAGCGCTGGAGCTGGGTTTCCCCGACGGCAGGAATCGTTATGACGGAAACCGTCCCTATCCGCATCCCCATGCGGTCTGCATCCGGTGCAGGGCCATTGTCGATCCGGCGGTGGGTGGGATTCAGGATATCACCCGGGCTGTGGCGGCCGCAACCGGTTTCCAGATTCTGACCCATCGCCTCGATTTTTTTGGGATTTGCCACAAGTGTCAAAAACAAAACGATCCGGACAGGGGGCAAGAATGAACAATTGAAGCCGAATGCCCTGACCGCAGGCCCCGGGGCCCGCTCCCCGATTCAGAACGATCCGTCGATTGAAAAACGGACCCATCGGAACCGCCACCGGATTCCTGAGCAGGTGGTACACACAAAGGGGTAGGGCGCATACGGGACGAAGTCATCAAATTTGAAAGGAAAGGAGAGTTCAGATGAATGAAGATAGCAAATGTCCGGTAACGGGCACGAGAAGTAAATCCATTGCCGGCGGCGGCACCTCGAACCGGGAGTGGTGGCCGAATCAGGTGAACCTAAAGATCCTGCATCAGCATTCTCACTTGAGCAATCCCATGGGCGGGGGGTTCAATTACACGGAGGAATTCAAAAAACTCGACCTGCAGGCCGTGAAGAAAGATCTTTATGCCCTGATGACCGACTCCCAGGACTGGTGGCCGGCCGACTACGGCCACTACGGACCGCTTTTCATCCGGATGGCGTGGCACAGCGCCGGCACCTATCGCATGGGCGACGGCCGCGGGGGCGCGGGGTCCGGCTCGCAGCGCCTGGCTCCCCTCAACAGCTGGCCCGACAACGTGAACCTTGACAAGGCGCGCCGTCTCCTCTGGCCCATCAAGCAGAAATACGGCCGGAAGATCTCCTGGGCCGATCTCATGATCCTCGCCGGCAACTGCGCGTTGGAGTCGATGGGGTTTGCGACCTTCGGCTTCGCCGGCGGGCGCGAGGACGTCTGGGAGCCGGAAGAGGACATTTACTGGGGCTCCGAGGACGAATGGCTCGGCGACCAGCGCTACTCCGGCGACCGCGATCTCGAAAATCCGCTTGCCGCCGTGCAGATGGGCCTGATCTATGTGAACCCGGAGGGCCCGAACGGCAACCCGGATCCGGTCGCCTCGGGCCGGGATGTCCGCGAGACCTTTGCGCGCATGGCCATGAACGACGAAGAGACCGTTGCGCTCGTGGCCGGCGGCCACACCTTCGGCAAATGCCATGGCGCCGGCTCTGCGTCCCATGTGGGGCCGGAGCCCGAAGCCGCCCCCATAGAACAGCAGGGGCTCGGCTGGAAAAGCAGCTTCGGCAGCGGCAAAGGCGGCGATACGATCAGCAGCGGCATCGAGGGCGCCTGGAAGCCGAACCCGACCCGATGGGACATGGGCTATCTGAAGGTGCTGTTCAAGTACGAGTGGGAACGGGTCAAGAGTCCCGCCGGCGCGTATCAGTGGCTGGCAAAGGACGTGGCCGAAGAGGACATGGTGGTCGATGCGCACGACCCGTCGAAAAAGCACCGGCCGATGATGACCACGGCGGATCTCTCTCTTCGCTACGACCCGATCTACGAGCCCATCGCGCGGCGCTACCTGGAGAACCCCGAAGAATTCGCCGACGCCTTCGCCCGTGCCTGGTTCAAATTGACCCACCGCGACATGGGGCCCCGCTCGCGCTATCTCGGTCCGGAAATTCCGGCCGAAGAGCTGATCTGGCAGGACCCGGTGCCCGCCGTCGACCATGAGCTCATCGACGAAAGAGACATCGCGGACCTCAAAGGCAAAATCCTTGCCTCGGGCCTTTCGGTCTCCCAGCTGGTCTCGATCGCCTGGGCGTCGGCCTCCACGTTCCGCGGTTCCGACAAGCGCGGCGGGGCGAACGGGGCCCGCATCCGACTTGCCCCGCAGAAGGATTGGGAAGTCAACCAGCCGGCCCATCTGAAGACCGTGCTGCAGACCCTTGAGGGAATCCAAAAAGCGTTCAACAGCGCACAGTCGGGCGGGAGGAAGGTGTCGCTTGCCGACGTGATTGTCCTGGGCGGATGCGCAGGCGTCGAAGAGGCGGCGAAGAATGCCGGTCATGATGTGCCCGTTCCCTTTTCGCCGGGGCGCACGGATGCGACGCAGGAGCAAACCGATGTGGAATCATTCGCCGTACTCGAACCGGTGGCGGACGGATTCCGGAACTACCAGAAAGCCAAATACGCCGTATCGGCGGAAGAACTGCTCGTCGATCGGGCGCAATTGCTGACCCTGACCGCCCCGGAGATGACGGTGCTCGTCGGCGGCATGCGCGTTCTGAATGTCAACTACGGAGAGTCCCGGCACGGCGTTTTCACCCGGCGGCCCGAGACCCTCACAAACGACTTCTTCGTGAACCTGCTCGACATGGACACGACCTGGAAGCCGACCCCGGAAGATGAAGACGTGTTCGAGGGGCGTGATCGCAAGAGCGGCGAGCACAAGTGGACCGGCACCCGGGTCGACCTCATCTTCGGCGCGAACTCCCAGCTCCGGGCCCTGGCGGAAGTCTACGGATGTGACGACTCCCAGGAGAAGTTCGTGAAGGACTTTGTTGCGGCGTGGAACAAGGTCATGAACCTTGACCGCTTCGATCTCGCCTGATCACAGCACAAACACAGGAGGAAGGCTATGAAAAACACCGATAGAGAAAAACGGAATAAAAAAGTCGTCGAAGTGCTGAACAACGCCCGCGCCATGGAATTGCTGGCCATCCACCAGTACATGAACCAGCACTACAACTTGGACGACATGGACTACGGCGAACTGGCCGCCAAGATCAAACTCATCGCCATCGATGAAATGCGGCATGCGGAAATGTTCGCCGAGCGCGTGAAGGAAATGGGCGGAGAGCCGGTCACCGCCTACGACGGAAAGGTGGTGAGAGGCCAGGCGGTGGAAGCCGTCTTCGTGTTCGATGCCAATCTGGAGGATCACACGGTGGATGTCTACAACCAGTTCCTCCTGACCTGTCGCGACAACGGAGACAGCATCAGCGTAAAGCTTTTCGAAGACATCATCGCCGAAGAACAGATCCATTACAATTACTTCGACAACATCGACACCCATATCAAGAAACTGGGGGATACCTTTCTGGCCAAAATTGCCGGGACCCCGTCCTCCACGGGGCTGACGCCCAAGGGGTTCGCCGTGGGTGGAG
>CAZQUR010000013.1:14816-30246 GCA_964596535.1 uncultured Desulfobacteraceae bacterium | reverse complement strand
GCCGGGACCCCGTCCTCCACGGGGCTGACGCCCAAGGGGTTCGCCGTGGGTGGAGAAAACGCATAGCGCGATAAAAACAGGACAGCCACAGGAGGTGTGTATGCCGGAAGAAATGAAGATCGGATGTGCCCGACCCACCGGCGGGGTGGTGGGCGAAACCGGTAAAACAGAAAATGATCCGCCGGGTCAACCGGCGAAGGAGGTCTCCCCCATGATTCAAGTTGGAAAAAAAGCCCCTGATTTCGCCGCGCCGGCCTATTACAACGGCGCATTCGTTTCCGTCAAGCTTTCCGAGTACCTGGGAAAGTGGGTCTTGCTCTGCTTTTATCCGGGGGATTTTACTTTTGTCTGAGCCACCGAAATTTCGGCAGTTGCCGAAAAATACCCGGATTTTCAAAAGTTGGGCGTGGAAGTGTTGTCCATGAGCATCGACAGCGTATTCGTCCATAAGATGTGGAACGACAATGAGCTTTCCAAGATGGTCGACGGCGGTGTTCCCTTTCCCATGCTTTCGGATGCCGGTGGAAGGGTCGGAAAAGTCTTCGGTATCTTTGATGAAGACGCCGGTGTGGAAACCCGGGGCAGGTTTATCATCGATCCCGAAGGGGTGGTGCAAGGATACGAGGTGCTCACCCCACCGGTGGGACGAAACGTCCAGGAGACCTTCCGGCAGGTCCAGGCGTTCCAGCTGGTGAGAGAGAGCAAGGGCGCCCAAGCCACGCCGTCCGGTTGGAAGCCCGGGAAGACGACCCTCAAGCCGGGGCCGGACCTGGTGGGGAAAGTCTGGGAAGCCTGGAAGACGGGGATGGCTTTCGATTAAAACGATTCCATCAAACGATGAATCCCTGAAAACAACCCCGGGGCCGCCTGTGAAAACGGGTGGCCTTTCATATGTCTTGCGGCCGAGACCGCCTTGTTCCGGTGGAACAAATAGGAAATCGCCCCGGCTTGCACCGGATCACGGGATGAGGTATTCCGAAAGGGATCGAAGCGCCATGCAAAAAGGAGGTCTGAAGGATGAAAATCGGACTTATCGGCCTTCCGGGTGCGGGCAAGTCGACGGTGTTCGAGGCCCTCACCGGAATCCGGGAGGATCCGGGGCACAAGAGCCAGGGCCGCATGGGCACCGTGGACGTTCCGGATGCGCGCCTGGATGCTCTGGCCGGGCTTTTTACGCCCAAGAAAGCGATCCACGCCCAGGTCACGTATTTTCTCCCCCAACTCGGGCTCCATCAACAGGAGCGCGTGTACGACCAGAGCATCGGCACCCGGATACGGGATTGCGACGCCCTGATTCACGTGCTTCGCAATTTTGCCGTCCCCGGCCTTCCGGATCCTTCCCCCTTCGACGACTTTGCACGGCTGGACCAGGAGCTCATGCTCACCGACCTGATGGTGGTGGAAAACCGCCTGGATCGAATGGAAGCGGACCAGAAGCGGGGGAAAAAACCGCCCGAGGACCAATGGGCGCTGTTGACGGCCTGCCGGGAACACCTGGAAGGGGGAACGGCATTGCGAAACATCCCGGAAGTGGGCACCGACGCCCGGCTGAAAGGATTCGCACTTCTTTCGGCAAAGCCCATGCTGATCCTTTTCAATAACGGGGAAGAAGATTCCGAATCCCCGGCGCCGCCGGCCGGATGGGATTTTTCACAAGAGGGGATGGCCATCCGGGGAAAGATCGAACAGGAACTCGCCCAGATGGAACCCGAGGAGGTCCGGCAGTTTTTAAAGGAATTCGGGATTTCGGAGCCCGCCGCCCATCGGGTCGTCCGGCGTTCCTATGCGTTACTGGGGCTTATCTCTTTTTTCACCGTGGGGAGCGATGAGGTGAAGGCGTGGACGCTGAAAAAAGGAAGAAATGTCCTGGAGGCGGCCGGGACCATTCACACGGACATGAAAAAAGGGTTTATCCGGGCCGAAGTCATCTCCTTTGAAGAATTGGCCGCGGCCGGTTCTTTCCCGGAAGCCCGGAAACAGGGGACCCTTCGTCTGGAGGGAAAGACATACACGGTCCAGGACGGGGATGTCATCCAGATCCGGTTCAACGTATGAAGCGGGGGAAAGACGACTGTCGAATCGTCGTGAAACCGATGGCGTTTTTTAATCGACGGCGGAAAGGACCGTAAACCCTGAAGATTCCAGGGCGGACCGGATGGGGCGGGTCTTGCAGGGGGAAAGCCGGAAATGGTAGGTTTTCTTTCCTTCCTGGGGTAATCCCATGCCCACGCTGATAATTTCCCCTCCATGGTCGTTGATGGTGTCCAGCACCTTTCGGAAGAGACCCGGGGCGTCGTCGATGACCACGTCGATCCGGGAGCTGGCCGTGAGGAGCCCCATCATGTGAATGAAAGCCCGCAGGATGTCGCTTTCCGTGATGATCCCCACCACCTTCCCCTTTTTCACCACCGGCATCCCCCCGATCTTGTATTTGTAGATCCGCTGGGCGGCGATTTCGATGTCGTCGTCGGGATCCACCGTGATGGGATCCTGGATCATGAGGTCCGAAAGGGTAAGGTTTCCCACCATGGACGGAATGAGCCCCTGTTTCAGATCGACGAGGGTCACGAAGCCCTTGAGCGTTTTGCCCCGGGTGACCACGGGAAGATGCCGGATGGAGTTGGTTTTCATGAGTTGGATGGCATCCTGAATGGAGGCCTCCTCGGTGATGGTGATGGGATCCGGTATCATCAGTTCACTGATCTTCATGGGCGTACCCCTTGTTCCGATGCCACCCGCGCCGGCCGGATGTGCCGCGCAGGCTTTAAGACGATGGAATCGGTTCGAGTAAACACCAACGGGGCGTGGATTGCAAGCTTTTCTTGGAAACCGGCGGAAGGAAAGAACGGTTGCCGACGGGGATTTTCAGGACAGCGGCCGCGGAATATAGTTGCACAGCGGTTCTTCAGCCAGGTAGTCGCCGGTGGCTTCATAGGCCCTGGCCCGGCAGCCGCCGCACACTTTGCGATACTCGCACACCCCGCACTTCCCTTTGAGCCTGCTGAAATCCCGCAGAGTTAAAAAAATTTCGGAGTGATGCCAAACTTCGGGGAACGGGGTTTTCGTGACGTCCCCGCAATCCAGGTGGAGATATCCGCAGGGCTGGACGATGCCCCGGTGGGAGATAAAACAGAACCCCACACCCCCGAGACACCCCCGGGTGACGGCGTCCAGGCCGTGGGTTTGAAACGTCACTTTGGTGCCGTCCGCCTTGGCGCGTTGTCTTAAGATCCGGTAGTAATGGGGTGCGCAGGTGGCTTTGAGTTGCAGAGGCGTTTTACTTCGCTGGTCGTAAAACCAGTTGAGGGTGGATTCGTACTGATCCGCGGTGATGGCGGAATCGAGGATGTACTTCCCCCGGCCCGTGGGGACCAAAAGGAAGATATGATGCGCCACGGCCCCCAACGCCACGGCCAGGTCCTGGATTTTGGGGATCTCGTCGAGGTTGATTTGGGTGACCGTGGAGTTGATCTGAAAGGCGACGCCGGCGTCCTGGAGATACCCGATTCCCCGAAGCGCCCCGTCGAAAGCGCCTTTTACCCCCCGGAACCGGTCATGGGTCTCGGCGGCGGCCCCGTCCAGGCTGATGCTCACCCGCTTGATCCCGGCGCCGGCGAGCTTTCGGGCGGTCTCCCCGGTGATGAGGGTGCCGTTGGGGGCCATCACCATGCGCAGGCCTTTTTCCGTCCCATAGGCCGCCACCTCGAAAATGTCCGGGCGCAGCAAGGGTTCCCCCCCGGTTAAAATCATGATGGGGCTTCCGGTTTGAGCGATCTGATCCACCAGGGCCAAGGCCGCCTCCGTATCGAGTTCGCCGGTATACGGCCCGCATGTGGCCGACGCCCGGCAATGGAGACAGGCCAGGTTGCAGTTCCGGGTGATCTCCCAGGCCACCAGGCGGGGACCCGCATCCAGGCTTTCCGGTGCGTCTCCGGGGGCGTGACCGGAGGAGGCGTGAGGCGGATTCGGATTCATGGGCTCACCGCTGTTCCACGCGCCGTTATTCCCGGAGTGCCCTGGCCGCTTCCACGGCGAAGTAAGTCAGGATGATGTCGGCGCCGGCGCGCTTGATGGCGGTCAGGGTTTCCATCATCACTTTCTTCCCGTCGAGGACACCCATTTTATCCGCGGCCTTGATCATGGCGTATTCACCGCTGACGTTATACGCCGCCACGGGAAGGTCGATCTCCTCCCGGACCCGATGGATCACATCCAGATAGGCCAGGGCGGGCTTGACCATGATGATGTCCGCGCCTTCTTCGATATCCATGGTGACTTCCCGGATGGCCTCCAGGGCGTTGGCCGGATCCATCTGGTAGGTCCGCCGGTCGCCGAACCTGGGGGCGGAATCAGCGGCCTGCCGGAAGGGGCCGTAGTAGGCGGAGCAGTACTTGGCGGCGTAGGACATGATGGGAACGTGGCTGAATCCGTCTTCGTCGAGGCTTCCCCGGATTTCCGCCACGCGGCCGTCCATCATGTCGGACGGGGCCACCATGTCGGCGCCGGCCTTGGCATGGGAAAGGGCGGTCTTGGCCAGGAGTTCCAGGGAGGCGTCGTTTTCCACGGTCTGACCGTGGACAATGCCGCAATGCCCGTGATCCGTGTACTGGCAAAGGCAGACATCCGTGATCACCGCCATTTGGGGGACTTTTTCCTTGACGGCCTGAACCGCCTTCTGGACGATGCCGTCCTTGGCATAGGCCTCGGTGCCCAGGGCGTTCTTTTTTTTCGGGATCCCGAAGAGCAGTACCGCCGGTATCCCCAGGTCAAAGGCCTCCTTGGCGGCCTTGACCAGGTGATCCGTGGAGAGGTGGTATTGACCGGGCATGGAGGAGATGGGTTCCTGAACGCCTTTGCCGTGGACGGCGAAAAGGGGGAGGATGAAGTCGTCCACCCTTAGCTGCGTTTCGCGCATCATCCGCCGAAACGCCGGGTGCTGCCGCAACCGCCGGGGCCTGTAATCGGGAAAGAGCATCGATTTTTCCTTTTTTTATCGGTTCAAGCGATCTCTTGGTCCGTGAGGTAGCACGCCGGGTCCGGGGCCCACACGTCCCCGGTCACGGCCTCGGCCCGCACGCGGAAATTCCCGCCGCAGATGTCGAGCCAGCGGCAGTCGGCGCACCGTCCCGTGACGTGGTGTTTCTTTTCTTTCAACTGCCGCATCAGCGGGTTCGACAGGTCCGTCCAGATCTCGGAAAAGGGACGCTCTTTAATGTTCCCGAAACTGTAATGCCGCCAGAACTGATCGGCGTGGACCTCCCCGTTCCAGCTGATGCACCCGATCCCCCGCCCGGAGTTGTTCCCCTCGTTCATTTTGAGAAGCTCGAGGACCTCTGCGGCCCGCCTCGGGTCCTCTTTCAGGAGCCGCAGGTAGAGATAGGGGCCGTCGGCGTGATTGTCCACGGTGAGGACCTCTTTGGGCTTTCCACGGTCGTGCAGTTCCCGGGTCAAATCCATGATCAAGTCCACCGCCTGCCGGGATTCTTCGTGGGAAAGGTCTTCCTCCACGAGCCTGGACCCCCGGCCGGCGTACACCAGGTGGTAAAAACAGACCCGGGGGATGTCCATTTCCTCGAGGAGGGTAAATATCTTGGGGATTTCCCGGGCGTTGTACTTATTGATGGTGAAGCGCAGCCCCACCTTGATGCCGGCGTCCCGGCAGTTGCGGATCCCTTCCAGGGCCTTATGGAACGCGCCGGGCATTCCCCGGAAACAGTCGTTCACCGCCTCCATACCATCGAGGCTGATCCCCACGTAGGACAGCCCGATATCCTTCAAGGTGCGGGCCGACTCCCGGGTGATGAGGGTGCCGTTGGTGGAGATCACCGCCCGCATCCCTTTTTCCACGGCATACGCGGCCAGTTCCGGAAGATCCTTTCGGACCAGGGGTTCGCCGCCGGAAAACAGGAGCACCGGGACGCCGAATCCGGACAGGTCGTCCAGGAGTTGTTTCCCCTCCGCAAGGGAGAGTTCATCCTCGGTGGTGGTGTGCTTGGCGTGGGCATAGCAGTGGATGCAGCTCAGATTGCACCGGCGGGTGACATTCCACACCACCACGGGGCGCTTGTCCGCGGAAAACTGCAGCAGGTGGGAGGGAAGACGGGAAGAGTGCCTGCCGTAGCGCAAAGCATCGGAGGGCTCCACCGTATTGCAATATAACTTGGAGATACCGATCATAATCCATCGCTCATGTTGGGAGGGTGCCTTTCGATGGGATCCGCGCCCCTGGAAAAGAAGTCCGCGTCAGGAACTCCCGTCCTTGTCGAGCTGCCTGGGCGGGTTGAGTTCATCCTTGATCAGGGCGCTGATGTGGGCTTCCGGGTTCAACAAGGCCTCCCGGGTGATGAAAAACCGGCTCTTTCCGATCTTTTCCCGGACCAGCTTGAGTCCCAGCTCGAAATCCGCCGTCAGCTTCCGGTAAAAGTCCTTGATCTCCAGGGGGGTGTTGATGAGCTGGTCAATGATGTAATCGACGGCGTCTTCTTCCAGGACGATGTTGATATCGTGGCTTTTGTAAAAATACAGCTCGATCTTTTTGATCTCATCGTGAAAGGATTTGATCTTTTCCACGGCGCTGCCCACATCCATGATATTCTTGGAATAGCACGCCGCCACATTGTCGATGCGGGTGGTGGAAAGGGTCAGGTTGTACTTGTCGGAAAGCTCCTTCCGGTTGGCGAGGCAATAGGCCTTGATGCCCTCTTTTTCCGCATGCAGGAGGGCCTCGTGGGTTTCAAGCACCCATTCACGGTTCTGTGGGTTTAAAAGATTCTCAAGGGCCTTTTCCGGATTCTCCAGGATGCCCGTGGTGGCCGGAAACTGCTGCAGCGGTGTGGAGGGAAGCCGCCGCTCAAAGAGCAGGAGGGCCTTTTCCACCGCACTGACCAGTCCGCGGGCCCCGGTATTTTCCTGGAAGGCCATGTGGGCCAGGCGGGCCAACAGGGCTTCTTCGAAACGGATGTCGATGCCGTAGGCGGCGAAATCGTACTTTTTCCCAAGGATGATGGGATTGTTGGGGTTTTTCAAAATTTCCAGCAGATCCGCCTCGGTCAAATGTTGGAAAACCGCCCGTACCGGAAGACGGCCCACAAATTCGGTCTCAAATCCGAAGGAGATGAGATCTTCGGACTTGGTGTGCTTGAGGATGTCCACCTGTTCCTTGGGGCTCTGTACCTTGGCGCCGAACCCCATCTTTTGATCGAGCATCCGTTTCCGGATGATCTCCGATAAGTCCGTAAAGGCGCCGCTGACAATGAACAGGATCTTCTTCGTGTTCACGGTGCGACGGTCGCGTTTTCCGGTCTTTCGAAAGCGCTCGATTTCCTGGATCATGGAAATGGGATCATGGGGGACCTTCAGGTCCACCTCGGTTTCTTCCAGGGGTTTGAGGAGGGCGCGCTGGACGCCGGTCCGAGACACATCGGCGCCGATAATATTCCGGCTCGAGGCGATCTTATCGATTTCATCGATGTAAATGATGCCATACTGGGCCAGTTCCATGTCTCCGTCCGCTTCACGGACCAGATCCCGTACCAGGTCCTCCACATCCCCGCCCACGTATCCGGTTTCGCTGAACTTGGTCGCATCCCCTTTGACGAAGGGCACCCCGATTTTTTTGGCGATCAAGCGGACCATGTAGGTCTTTCCCACCCCGGTGGGCCCCACCATGAGTACGTTGTTCTTGATGTGTCCCACCATGTCCCCCATTTCGCTTTCGCTGTTTTGAAACCGTTTGATCCGGTTGAAATGGGTACAGATTTTGGTGGCCAGGATTGACTTGGCATCCTCCTGTTTGACGATGTACCGGTCCAGGTAGGCGATGAGTTCTTCGGGTTTGAGATCAAAATTGATCTTTTTCTTTTTCTTGCCCGCGCCCGGTTTTTCAAAGGGAAGCTCCTGGGGCAGGACCACCGGTCCGGCGATCTTCACCGAGTCCCCGAACTTCTTGGTTAAAAAATCGCCGATTTCCTTTTCAAGTTCTTTCGGGTCGGGTATTTTTTCGCTTCGTGTTTTCATGTCGTGACGATAATCATCTCTTGAAATTTTGCAAGCGGCGCCGAAAAGACAAGACCGTAACAAGGCGGGTCAAGCGGAAAAGCCTTTAGACGTCGGTTTTGGGTTGCGACACCATGCGAAATATCCTATGAAGCACAATTCAATCATACAAAATGCCGCAGGATTTGTAAAGCCGCTTGCCGGAATGCTTTCCGGGTGCCCGGCTTTTCAGGCGGAGTTGGGGGAAGTGCCCTAAAAACAGATCGTTTCATTGCCGGGGAGCCCGCCCTTCAGGTCGCGAAGGGTCCACAAACGGCAAAAGACAACGGGATCGCCGGGAAAAGCGCTCCCGGACCCCGGATGCGATCCTCGGAGTCTGCCGCAAACCGGAGGGAATATGGCCAAAAAAAAGATCAAGCGCAAAGAACTGTTAAAAGAACCGGACGAATTTCTCACCTTTTCCGCCCGGATGCTCCAGTGGATGGCCCAAAACAGGGACCGGATCCTTTGGGGGGCGGGCGTGGTGGTGTTCATTGCCGTGGCGGTTTCCGGGTGGATGTATTACCGGAAAATAAAGGAAGACCGGGCCGTGGCGGCATTCGGAAAGATCATGACCGCGTATCGTCAAATGGGCGAGGACGCGGCCTCGGATCCGCAAGCGGGTCGGGTCAAAGAGACGCTGGCCGCATTTGTCGAAGATTACGCCGGCACCGGTTCCGGGAGGATGGCACGGGTCCTTTTGGCCAACCTGTATTTTCGTACCGGAGATCCGGATGCGGCCATAACGGCATACCAACGGGCCCTGGAGGATTACGAAGAGCACCCCTTGATTCAAAACATGATTTTAAGCGGCCTCGGCCACGCCTACCTGGAAAAAGGGCAGCCCCATGAGGCCGTCCGATACTTCCGGCGGGTCGCTGAGGGCGATGCGCCGCTCCTCAAAAGCGAGGCCCTTTTCATCCTGGCGCAACTGTCTGAAAAATCCGAAGATTCCGGTGACAAGGCCGCGTATTTACAGAAAATCCTTTCCGAATTCCCGGATTCCCTCCATGCGGTCCTGGCAAAGGACGCCCTCGGCGGGGCCGAATAAAAAACGGCCGGTCATATCGACCAGCCGTTAAGGAGAAAATGAAGATGAAGAAATGCACGTGCCTATTTCCTAAAGCAATTACCGTGCCGAGTTTTTCAAAACAGGGCCCAATAAGGTTATTTTAAGACATATTATTAATGATATCAGTTTATTATGTTTTTTCCAAGTCACAAGGGAGCGCCCGAAAAAGATCGTTTGGTACGCCGGGAACCCGCCGTTTCGTTTCCGTTTGGAAATGGTCGGTTTCCATTTGGAAACTTTCGGAACGGCAAGCGGCAAACAGGATGAATTCCCCGAAAGGATAAAACGCCGCCTTGGATGAGCGACGGGAACACTTGGAGCAGATCTACCGGCAGTTCGATGCGTTCTTGGAACCGTATCCCTTGGCTTGCGAAAAGGGCTGTACGGCGTGCTGCACCCGAAACGTGATCATGACCTCCCTGGAAGGCCGGTGGATCCTCGAGCACCTGGATGCGCCGGGCCGGCGGACCCTTTTGGGTCGAATCGCCGCCGCCGTGGATCTTCCCCGGTTTCACCCCACCCTTACCGTTAACCGGATGGCCGACCTCATCGAATCGGGGGAAGACGTCCCGGACGAAGCCGGCGATCCGGACTGGGGGGTGTGTCCTTTGCTGGAAAAAGGGGAATGCACGATCTATGCCGTGCGTCCCTTCATGTGCCGGTCCATGGTTTCGGAAGTCCCGTGTCACGATCTGGGACACGCCACCGTGAAACCCATCGTCCTCACCGCGGCCCATGTCCTGATGCAGGTGATTGAACACCTGGATGTCAAAGGGTTTTCAGGAAATTTGTCGGATGTGCTCCTGGAACTGGCGGGCGCTGAAAACGGGGAGCGGCCGGCCGGGGATTCGGCTTTCAGGGAGCCCCGCGGCATCCTTTTCAATCATCCCTTACGCCGCCTCATGGTCCCCTGGGAGCACCGGAAAAAGGTTCAAGAACTTCTGGCGTCCCTTTCCGGACCGGGCGCAAACGAAGCGCCTCCGGTTCCGGGATCACCGGTTTAGCTTCAAGAGCCCGGCGGCATTCCCCCCCTGGATGAGGGCCATCTCCTTCGGTTGCACCCCCGCCGTTTCCATTTCCTGCAACCCCCTTTTGGGCCGGATGAGGGGAAAATCGCTCCCGAACAGGATTTTTTCCGGCCCGATGATGTCCATGGCCACCCGGTAAATTCCGGGTTCGTACAGAAAAGGGGAGGCGGCCGTGTCGAACCAGACGTTTTGCAGGGTCTCTTTGACCTGTTTTTTCATCAGGGAAAAAAAGAAGATCCCGCCGCCCCAGTGGGCCAGTACGATCCGGTTTTCGGGATACCGTTTCAACAGGGACTCGATTTGGGACAGGGTTGTCTTTGTTTTGCCGGCATAAACGTGCCCCACAGGTTCATTTGCATGGATCAGCACCGGCAGGCCTTTTTCCCGGCACGCCGCCATGGTCGCATCCAGGCTCTCGAGGCATTCATGGTCTAAATCGGTGTCGTAAAAGGCCAGTTCCCCGGCCCCGGAAAGCCCGCCGTCGAGGCATCGCCGCACTTCCCCGCCCGACGGATCCGACACCGGATCCAGGCAGCACAAACCCACAAACCGGTCCGGATGCCTGGCCACGGCATCCATGATGTAGTCATTGTGGTGCCGGGCGGTGTCGAGGCGTTTCCATGGAAAGCCGAAGATGACGGAGACGGAAACATCGTCTTCGTCCATTGTCCGGAGGAGTTCTACGACGCCGGCCAGCCGGGATTTGGGGGACGCATAAAGGAGCTGAAACGCCGGTTCGCCGTCGAAAAAGCGTTCCCGATGGTCCCGGATCTCTCCGGGGAACAGGTGGGTGTGAAAATCGAGGATCATATTCTTTCCTTCCGTGCCGGAACTTATGAACGCCGTGCGATGACGGCGATGCTGGTGCCGGAATAGAATTTGGCGATGGGACGTGCCGCCCATCCGATCACGGGAAGGCGGCGCAGCCGGTTTTTAATGGTTTCCGAGTGGTATGTTTTGGAAAAACGAATCGAAAACCCGTGTTTTTCAAGAAGCCTTCTCAGGCTTTCCGGAGAAAAATGGTACAAGTGATACGGCAGTTGCCACCCCACCCAGTCGGCCCCGTTTTTCCGGGCATCCGTCCCTTCGTAGTTGGGCACATCGATCACCAGGGCGCCCTCTTGTTTCAGCCAGCCCGCGGCCGTGGTGATGGTGAAGTTGACATCGGCGGTGTGTTCGAGGAAATGCCACATGGAAATCACATCAAAGCTTCCCGGAGCAAACAAACGGGGTGACAAGGGGGCCTGGACCACAGGGAGTTGCAGGCGCTCTTGGGCGTAGCGGGCGGCCCACTCGGCGATTTCATATCCCGTGACGGAAAATCCGGCCATGCGGGCGGCGGCCGGGAAATAGCCGTATCCGCACCCCATGTCCAGAATTTTTCCGGAAGAAGCCGCTTTTTGCACAAACCGAATCCGGTGATCCTCGCTGCGGATCCGTTTCTGAAAGGCCGCCGAAGACGGATCCAGGCCGTCGTCGTATTGATCCTTGAAGTACTCGGCTTCGTAGAGTTTTTGGAGTGCTTCTTCGGACGGGCGCGGAGAAAGTATCCCGAGGCCGCAACCGGTACAGGCCAGCACCCGCCATTCTTTTCGCCGGATCAAGGGCGTACCCCGGTCGCTGCCGCACACCGCACAGGGGTCCGGAAGTGTTTCCTCTCGATTCCCCGTTGGATAACGCCCCTTGGCCGGATTCATTTCAACTCGTTTTTGAAGGCGTCGATCACCGTATCGATGGCGATGGAAAAGCTGATCCCTTCCACCCCCGGTTGCATCAGCTTGGCCGTGTTGACGCCCAGAACCCGGCCCTGGGCATCGATGAGGGGGCCGCCGCTGTTTCCCTTGTTTACCTTGGCCGTGCTTTGGATGATCACCGCACCTTTTGCATCGGTTCTCAGGGCGGAAAAGATCCCTTCGGAGACCGATTGGGTCAACCCCAGGGGGCTTCCGACGGCATACACGGGGGCCCCGGCCGGCATCCGGCGGATATCCCCCAATTCCGGCCGCGGCGTTTTATATCCGGACAATCGGAACAGTGCCAGGTCGTGATCCGGGCTTTTGGCGACGAACTTGGCTTCAAAAGGGGTGTTGTCGGCAAGGAGGATGGTCACGTAAGCGGGCGGGTTGTCGGCGCGGATCTTGGAATCATTGAGAAATCGAGCCAGCGAATCGAGTTTTTCCTGCCGCTGACGGTAGTCTTTCACCAGCCTTTCCAGGCGGCCGGCATGGATTTCATGGGCGGCGTCGTTCCGGTCCAGCGCCTTATAAGCGCTCAGGAATCCGTCCATATCCCGGTTCTCCAGCCGTTGCATCAGCCGGGCATCCCCGGTCAATCCTTCGAAGGCCAGCAGGTCGGCGGCATGGGAAAGAATATGGTCCTTAAATTGTTTCAGCCGGGTCGTTTCCCGATCAAAGACGTTTCTGGCCGCAGCGATTTGATTCTTATCTCCCTCGAAAACGTGGCGGTTGGTGACGATATGCCCCTTGTCATCCAGGAAAAATCCGGACCCCAACCCGATGGGGGTCTTTAGGGTCACCGTGAAATTCCGGGCCCTTTCGAAAACGTTTCTCGGCTTCAGTTTCTCCTGGAGGTGCTTTTCCAGGTCCCAGCTTTCCGGACGCAAATCCGTTGTTTTGCTTTCCATCGTTTCCGCCCCGTGATCTTCCGGGGGGACGTCCGTGTAGTGCCAGTTGCCCTGGGCATCCCGGTACTTGTAAATGGTTGCAACACAGGGAATCGCCGAGCAAACCCAAAGGGCGATTGTCAAAAAAACGCAGAAAATCCGTTTATGCGGCATGCGAAAAGGCACCGTATCTTTTGCCAAAGGGCGCATCACGGCATTTTCTCTTTTGAGGCTTGGTCTTTTCTTGTCTCCCAACACCGCATTCCTTGAAATTCAAAAGAGTTAAACAAAAACCCACCATAGTACCCTTCCACACACGGATGACAAAGACATGCACCGAAGCTTGCCGAGGTTCTTTTTGCAACCTTACGCCTTGTGCTGTTCGGCAAGCCCCCTTCGCCCCTTTTCCGAATAAACATTGGCAATCATGGTTTGATGTTATTTGGCAAGCAGCATACCCACTTATTGTTATCCATTAAGCCTTTTGGTAGCAATAAAAATATTTGCTGCAATTGGATGAGCATCAAAACACCTCACGGCCTTCGGCGGTGTTGAGAAGCTCCCGATAGGCCAGGATTGCCGGCCCAATCAGTTGTATTCAAAAGGAGGGACTTCCCGGAGGGATTGAAAAGATAGATTGGTACGCCCGGCAGGATTCGAACCTGCGGCCTACGGATTCGAAGTCCGGCGCTCTGTCCAGCTGAGCTACGGGCGCACGAAGAAGCCTCCCGATTCCGTCTCGGGAGGCTTTGAATCCAAAATGGGGTGAGTGATGGGACTTGAACCCACGACAACCGGGGCCACAACCCGGTGCTCTGCCAACTGAGCTACACCCACCATCCTGATTTAAGATTCTAACAAGGGCCGATACCATTTTCAAGAAGATTTATTCCGCGCCGGTCCGCCGCCTTAATTTTTGGAGCGTGCCGGCTTGGAGCCGTTTTGCAATGTGATCAGCCCGAGATAGATGTAATGGAGTCCTGAAATGATGGTCAGGGCGGCGGTGATCCAGATCAGGGCCCAGTTCAGGACAAAGGCGCCGCCGAACCGGGGTTTGAGGAGGCTGTAGAAGATGGTGGAAAGCTGGGAAACCGTGGTGAGTTTGCTGACCAGGCTCGGCTTGACGTGAACGGTCACACCGGTGATGAAAAAGACGGCGAAACCCACCAGGATGATGACATCCCGGCTGATGACCAGGACGGCGAGCCATCCGGGAATGACCCGCATCACGGCCAGGCAGATGTACGCGCTGATCAACAGAAGCTTGTCGGCCAGGGGATCGAGATAGGCGCCCAACGTTGTTTGCTGATTGGTATACCGGGCGATGAATCCGTCGAGCCCGTCGCTGATGCCGGCAAGAGTGAAGATCAACAGGGCGTAGGTATCCATGTCCTTGAGGAGCAGGATCACGAACAACGGCGTCAACAAGATCCGGATAACCGTTAGGATATTGGGGATGCTGATGACCACGGCGTTATCGGATCTCCGAAGGGGTCGGTTCCGTATCCGATTGGCGATGGGAAAGGGCCAAAAGGATCCGATCCGGCGCCGTTTCAAGGATCAGCACCTCGAAGGTTTCGAACTCGGTTTGGGCCAGGGCGTCCGCCAGGGCGGGCGCCTTTCCTTCAAATTCCACACGGATGACGGCCTCGTCCGCGAGGATTTCTTCCATCTGCATTTTTTTCACCCCCGGAAGTGCCGCCAGCGTCCGTCGAAACGCAACGAAATTCCCCAGGTGTTCGGTGCCGCGTACGGAAAGCATGACGGTGGCCACCGACTCCGTCTCCCGGATCCAGTTCCGGGCGATTTCATCGGAAAGTGTTTTTCCGGCAAGGCGTGCGGCCGTATAAAACGCCGCTGTCGTTTCCACCCTTTCCGCTTCCGGGAGGATAAAACGCTGGGGAACCTCGGTGAGCGTTTCCCCGGTATCGACCTTCAAGGCCCTCAAGAGGATCATGCCTTCGGGGCGGTACCCCGGTTCCGTCGAAAACCGGGGCTTTTGTTCCATGACGCCCTTTCCAAGGACCACCACGTCGGCATGCATCTGTTTTCCCATTTCCAGGGCGTCTTCATCCGTTCGGGCCGTGTCCTGAAAACGGGGTGTTCCGAAAGGTTCCGGATCTGATTGGGATGGACGCAGCACCGTATAGCCCTTTGCCGTCAGGGCTTCGAAAACCCCGGATTCCGCGGAAAGCGGTGCCGGGGCGGATGTTTCTGCGTCTTCCATCGGCAAAGCCGCTCCCGGAGAAGGCATCCCTGTAAAAAGGAGGAACACCGTGGGAAGATCTCTCCGCGCTTCCATAATTCCGGCCGTAAACAGGTGATCCTGGATCCGGTCCGTCCAGACCACCGCTTCGATGAAGACCCGATACTCCGATCCCACCACGGATTCGGTGAGGATTTTGTATTCCTGGATGAATTGATCGGATTTGTCGGCAAGCGTTTCCCCCACGGTTTTGAAATTTCGGACCAGGGCGTCCCGGGGTAAAAGGGTCATGACCGCCGCATCCACGGCGGCGCTGAGACTGTCGGCCATCGCCGCTTTCCGGGCCGCGGAAATATCCCCTTTGAGCACGGAACCGTTTCCGATGACCTGGAACGTATTGGAAGAAGAAGGCTGCGGGGGCTCGGCATGGGCCGCGGGAAAAAAGAAAAGGACCAGCGCCGAAAAAA
>CAZQUR010000013.1:7752-14716 GCA_964596535.1 uncultured Desulfobacteraceae bacterium | reverse complement strand
TGCGGGGGCTCGGCATGGGCCGCGGGAAAAAAGAAAAGGACCAGCGCCGAAAAAACCAATGCCAAGAAGGGCCTGAACAGACGCCGGGTACCGGAAAAGTTCATGACGGGTCGCCATGGAACATGTGGGAAAACCGCCTTTTTCATGGGAAATGCCTTTACAGTTTTCGGACAAGGGCGTAGTCGGCGATATCCGTCAACAGGTGCCGGGTGGGCGATTCCGGAAATCGGTGAATCGCTTCTTTGGCGCTTTCCACGAATCCTTTCGCCCGCTTCCGGGTATAGTCGATCCCGCCGCTTTCGTGAAGGATTTCTATCAGATTTTCAAAGTCTTGAACAGAAAAATCGGTGCGGCCGAGCATTCCCCGGATGAAAGTCTTTTTTTCATTTTCGGTGTTGGCCAAAGCGTAAATGATCGGAAGCGTCAGTTTCCCTTCCTTCAGGTCGGCGCCCACGGTTTTTCCGAGGACGCGGGTGTCCGAGGTGTAATCCAGAAGATCGTCGGCCATCTGAAAGGCCAGGCCGAGATCGTTGCCGTATCGGCCCAGGGCAAAGACGTCGGATTCAGGCGCATCCGCCAGGAGCGCCCCGGAACGGCAGGCGCCTTCGAAAAGAACGGCGGTCTTCCGGTGGATCACCTCCATGTAGTCGGTTTCGGTGATCTCCGGATCGCCTTTAAGGGCGAGCTGATGGATTTCCCCCTGGGACATGGCCTCGGTGATCCCGGCGATGGTGTCGATGATGCGGGGGCGCTCGGTCCGGGCGGCCAGACTCAACGAGCGTGCCAGGAGGAAATCTCCCGTCAAAACCGCCGTGGGATTCCCCCAGAGATGATGGGCCGCCGTTTGCCCGCGTCTCAGGACGGCGCCGTCCACAAGATCGTCATGGAGCAGGGTGGCGGCATGGAGATATTCGAAAATCGCGGAAAAGGCGACGGCGTCCGGTTTGGCGTACCCGCAGATCCGAGCGGAAAGAAGCATCAAAAGGGGTCTTAGGCGCTTCCCCCCGGAAAACAGGATGTGCCGGGCCACCCGGGAGACCAGTTCCAGATGGGGATTCAGGTTCCGGGAAATGGCCGTTTCAATTTCCATCAAGTCCGCCGAGACCCGTTCCAGTATGCGTTTTTTAAGGCTTGTCACACGGCTTCTCCCGTAAGGTCATACGTGTCGGTTTCGGTGATTCGGGCATCCGCAAAAGTCCCGGGGGTAAGGTCGCGCCCTTTCACCCGGGTGATGCCGTCGATCTCGGGGGCCTGGAAGGCGGTGCGGCCTGAAAAACGGCCTTGTGATTCCCTTTCTTCCAGGAGCACCCGGTGCACCTGGTTCCTATAGCCTTGATTTTTTTGAAAGGAAAGGGTGGTCTGCAATTCCATGAGCTTTTTTTGCCTTTTTGTTGCCGTGGATTTGGGGACCCGGCCTTTGAGGCCAAAAGACGGGACGTCTGTTGCATCGGAATAGATGAAGACCCCCACGTGGTCAAACCGGATTTCTTGGGCAAAGCGGCACAACCGTTGAAAGTCCTCGTTTGTTTCCCCGGGAAATCCCACTAAGAACGTGGTCCGCAAGGCGGCGTCGGGGATGATGCTGCGGATCTTTTCAATGAGGCGGTGGAGGCGGTTCAGGGAATAGGACCGCCCCATCTTTTTAAGGATCCGGTCGCTGGCGTGCTGGATGGGGATGTCGAAATAGGGGACCAGTTTGGGGTGGCGGGCCACGGTTTCCATCAGGGATTCGGTGACGCTTTCCGGGTGACCGTACAAAAAACGGATCCAGAAATCTCCGGGCAACCGGGCCAGGGCGTCCAGGAGGGCGTCCAGGGATGCGCCGGGTGAAAGATCGGCCCCGTAGGCCGTGGTCTCCTGGGCCACCAGGACGAGTTCTTTTACCCCGGTGGATATGAGAAATTCGGCTTCCTCCCGGATCGACGCCGTGGAACGGCTCTTTTGCCGCCCCCGGAGGCGGGGGATGATACAATAGGTGCAGCGCCGGTTGCATCCCTCCGCGATCTTGATATAGGCCAGATGGCCGGCGGTGCGCACCCGGTGGTCCTGCACCCCCATGGCCGGCCGCAGATCGGGATCCGGAAGCCGGCAGGCGGCGTCATTCGCCGCATCGGTCACGGCGGCCAGGATCTCTTCGTAAGCGCCGGTCCCCAGGAAGGCGTCCACCTCGGGAAGGGAGCGGGCCAGGTCTTCCCGGAACCGCTGGGGGAGACATCCGGCCACCACGAGGCGCCGGCACCGGCCGATTTCCTTGAAACGGGCCGCCTCCAGGATCGTGTCGATGGATTCCTCCACGGCCGATTCGATGAAACTGCATGTGTTGACCACGATGACGTCGGCCTCTGCGGGGTCCGGCGTCATGTGTACGCCGCCGTCCGCCAGGCGCCCCAGCATGATTTCACTGTCGACCCGGTTTTTGGGACATCCCAGGCTAATCAGATGCAGTCGCATAAAAACCCTTGGAAAAAAATTCCTTCACCGACGCATCCTTTTGATTGACCAGGATCAAACACTCCACCGATTCAAGCCCATCGACGAGATCAACCCCTTTTTCGGGCCCCAGGACCATGAGGGCGGTGGCCAGGCCGTCGGCCAGAGTGCAGGTGTTTGCCAGGACCGAGACGCTCACCACGCCGTTTCGGACCGGGTATCCGGTCCGCGGATCGATGACATGGGAATAGCGGACCCCTTGATGCTCAAAGAAATTCCGGTAATCCCCGCTGGTGGCAAGGGCAATATCTTTCAGGGGGACCGCCTTGTACACCCGGTTCAGAAGGGCATCGGGACGGGGGGCGTTGATGCCGATTTGCCACGGGGTTCCGCCGGGTTTTTGTCCGGAGGCATAGACCTCCCCTCCGATTTCCACCAGAAAATTCCGGATTCCGGCGTCTTTTAAGAGGGCGGCCAGGCGGTCCACGCCGTATCCCTTTGCAATGGAGGCCAGGTCCAGGGTAACGCCTGCGTTTTTTTTCACCAATGCCCGGTTTCCGGAGAGTCGAATGCGGTCAAACCCCATCGTTTTCATCGCTTCCCGGATCTTTTCCGGCGCAGGGGGGCGGTATCTTGCCCCCGGCGCGCCGAAGCCCCACAGATCCACCAGGGGTTTGACGGTGCCGTCCCAGGCGCCGCCGGTGATCCGGTGGATGTATGCGGCGGTTTCCAGCACCTTGTAAAAATCCCCGGAGACGGGAAAGGGGGTATCGGTCTCTCTGAGGGCGTTGAACCGGCTGATCTCACTTTCCGGCTCAAAGACGGACATGCTCCGGTTGATTTCATCGAGGCATCCCCGGATCTTTGATTCCAGGTCCCGGGGAATAAAACCGGGTCCGGGAAAGAACTTGATCTGGTAGGTCGTCCCCATGGTCTTTCCGGAAAAGACAATAGGATCGTCATGGGCCCGAGCCGGAGCCGTCCAGGTCGAAACGAGCCAGAGGATCAGAAGAAGGTGGGGTTTTAAAAGATTCAAGGTCAGCAGATCCTGGGGAGCTGTTCGCCCGTGAGCATGTCCACGAATCGCTTTCCGCCGATGGCGGTTTCCAGGATCACCCGTCCCGGATGCACTTCGGTCACCTCACCGATGATACACGCGTCCTTTCCCAGGGGATCCTCCCGCATAGCGTCAAGGACCGCCCCGTAGGCGTTTTCCGGCACAAAGGCGATGAGCCTGCCTTCGTTGGCCACATACAAAGGATCGAAGCCCAACAGGTTGCAGATCCCGCGCACCGCGGGCTTGACCGGAATACGGTCCTCTTGGATCACGATGCCCACCTTCGAAGCCAGGGCGATTTCGTTCAGGGCGGTCCCCACACCGCCCCGGGTGGGGTCCCGGAGGACGTGAATCTCCTGCCCGGTGTCGAACATGCGGCTCACAAGATGGTTGAGACAGGCGGTGTCGCTGACCACCGGGGTATCGAATTCAAGCCCTTCCCGTTTGGCCAACACGGCCATGCCGTGTTCGGCGATGCTTCCGGAGACCAGAATCCGGTCCCCGATTTTGGCGTTTTGTCCCGAAACATGCACATGTTTGGGTATCACGCCGATTCCGGATGTATTGATAAAGATCTTATCCGCCGATCCCTTGGGGACCACCTTGGTGTCGCCCGTGACCACCGTGATCCGGGCCCGCCGGGAGGCGTTTTGCATGTCCCGGCAAATGGCGTTTAAGTCCGAAAGGGGAAACCCTTCCTCGATGATCAGGCCCGCGGAAAGATACAACGGCACGGCGCCGCACATGGCAAGATCGTTCACCGTGCCGTTGATCGCCAGATCCCCGATGCTGCCTCCCGGAAAAAAAATCGGATCCACCACGTAGCTGTCGGTGGAAAAGGCCACACGCCCTTCGGGGAGATTAAAGACCGCGCCGTCATCCAGAAGGGCCAGAATGGGATTGGCGAACCGGGGGAGCAGCGTTTCCGAGATGAGGCGGTGGGCCATTTTTCCCCCGCTGCCGTGATCCAGCAGGATGATCTCTTTTTTCATGTTATCGGATCCTCGGGTCCCTTGGCCGAAACGCAACCCGGATTCGAATCACTCCTTATCGCATCCGGACCATTTTCCCATTCATCCGCCGCCGGAAACCGGGAGGGCCACCCGCCGGGCCATCCAAAACCGGCGGGCCCAGTAGCCGTTGCGGAGGCTGGATATCGTCACGCCTTCGGACTTGGAGGCATGGATGAAACGAAAGCCGCCGATGTAAATCCCCACGTGCCTGCCGTACCAGCCGGTCTTAAACAAAACGAGGTCTCCGGGGGCCATGGCGGCCCGGGAGATCCGTTTTCCGGTCCTGGCCAAATGCGCGGTGGTTCTGGGGAGTCGGACTCCCAGCCGATCCCGGAAGGTGATGTAGACGAATCCGGAACAGTCGATTCCCCTGCGGGACATCCCGCCCAATCGGTAACCGGTCCCTTTCCAGGCCTTGAACTGGTCCAAAAGCCTCACACGGATCTGGGCGCTTGAAAACGGCACCGGGGCCAAGGCCCTGGAGGATTCGGGATAATCCCTCGGGCCGGCCGTTCGGGGAAGCGTGGAACAGCTCGTGCCCATCAGAAGGGCGAAAACGAAAAGGACCCCGACAACGCCGAAGCCGGAAAATTTTCCCCTGGGAGGAGCTGAAGTTACGCCGCGGTGTAAAGATGGGGGGATTGACCCGTTCATATCACCGCGGGAACATAGCCCTTATGGGGTCGTGTGTCAACGCCGGTGACGCTTGAGAAACACCGGGATCTTTATTTGTCCGGTTGACAGAGTCGATCCGATCGGGTTAGCAAGGCAAAATCTTTCGAAAAAGAGATTGCCCTTGCGTTGCGGCATGATGGCAAAGGCGCCTTTGGTGCGAAAAAACGGATAACAGGGTGGAAAACGAAATGAAACTATCGGTGGTCATCCCGTGTTACAACGAAGTGCACACCGTGGAAGCCCTCATCCACCGGGTGGAGACGGCGCCTTATCCCGATAAAGAGATCATTCTCGTGGAAGACGGCTCCAGCGACGGCACCCGTGAAAAAATCGCCAACGAAATCGCTCCCCGAAAGCCGTCTTTAACGGTGATCTATCATGATCGAAATCGGGGGAAAGGGGCCGCCCTGAGGAGCGGCTTCCAGGCCGCCTCCGGGGATATCGTCATCGTCCAGGATGCGGACCTCGAATACGATCCCAACGACTATCCCCGTCTCCTGGCCCCGATTCTGGACGGCCGTGCGGACGTGGTCTTCGGGTCGCGGTTTTCGGGCGGCGACCCCCACCGGGTGGTCTATTATTGGCACATGGTGGGCAACCGGCTCTTGACGACGCTTTCCAACATGCTCACCAACATCAATCTTACGGACATGGAGACCTGTTACAAGGTATTCCGGCGCGAGGTCATCAAATCCATTTCCATCGAGGAGGATCGATTCGGTTTCGAACCCGAAATCACCGCCAAGGTGGCCAAGCTTGGCTGCCGGATTTACGAAGTCGGCATCTCCTACAGCGGGCGGACCTATAAGGAAGGCAAAAAAATCAACTGGAAAGACGGCGTTTCCGCTTTGAGATGCATCCTGAAATATAACCTTTTCCGATAACTCCTGCCTGCGTGCTTTTCATCAGATTGGCAAGGTATCCCAAAAGGATCGGTTTGACGAAAGGGATTTCGTTGTTAAATTGGGAAAAACGGCCGGTGTCGCCAAGGTGTTTGATACTCTGGGGATGAAGACGGACATGGTGGGAAAATTCGTCCCCACAATTCTCTCCTATGCCGAGGACAAGGGCGGCACTTCCGTCATGAAGATTCTCGAAGGGGTGTTGAAATAACCTGAACAGCGTATTGAACCGCAACAGCGATCGCATTCCCCACAGCGTGCTGTGGGGTTGGCGAGCGAATCGATATATTGGCAAAATTCCTTACGGTGGAGATTCCCCGCTACTTGCAGCGGGGAGGCTTCAAAGAGGTGCCCCATGAACCCGAATTATTTTGAAAATACCCGTGGAACCGGCGTCCTGGCCACCGCCGACGCCCAAGGAAAAGTCAATGCGGCGGTCTATGCACGGCCGCACGTGATGGAAGACGGCACCCTTGCCTTCATCATGCGGGACCGATTGACCCATCACAACCTGACCTCCAACCCCAACGCCGCGTATCTTTTTATGGAAGAAGGAAAAGGGTACAACGGCATCCGCCTGCACCTGAAAAAAGCCCGGGAAGAGCAAGACCCTGAAAAGATCGAATCTTTCCGCCGCCGCCAGTACTTGAGCGACAAGGACGAAGCCCGGTTTTTGGTCTATTTCACGGTGGAAAAAGAGTTGCCCCTCATCGGTCCGGGGGAGGAATAACAAAACATATTGATTTTTCCGGATGCCGGATCAAGTTCGGCATGGCACATATCAATTTTGACGGCTTCGCAAAAACCATTTTTCCCCTCCCCTTTCACCCTCACCCCAACCCTCTCCCTCAAGGGAGAGGGAGTGTTAAAAAGGGTTCTTCCTCAAG
>CAZQUR010000013.1:0-7652 GCA_964596535.1 uncultured Desulfobacteraceae bacterium | reverse complement strand
ACCCCAACCCTCTCCCTCAAGGGAGAGGGAGTGTTAAAAAGGGTTCTTCCTCAAGAAAGAGGGAGTGTTAAAAAGGGTTCTTCCTCAAGAAAGAGGGAGTGTTAAAAAGGGCTTTCCCTCAAGGGAGAGGGGGATTTCGGGTTTTTTTACGATCTTGTCAGGATGGATAATGAATCCAAGGGGTCTTTTCGGTTCAGAAAACGGGATAACACCTTCAGATGCGCCTTTTCCTGGTCCGCCAGTTCATGCAGCAGCCCATGACATTCCGGGTTTTGGATGACGTGAAGCGAACGCAGATAAAGATCCAGGGCCTGGGCTTCGAACATCATGGCGGCTTCCACGGCCGTTCGGGACGTGTCGATGACGACTTCCCGTTCTTTTAAAAGATCGTCCGGCGCCCATCCGCCTTCGGCGGCGCTGATGCCCCCTGTGGATTCCAGGGCTTTTCGGATGTCTCCCGAAGCGCCCATTTTCTCTGCCAGTCGGACCAGGAGGGTTTGGTGGGCCTCTTCAAACCGCGCCAGCCGATCAAACGTTTCCTGCAGATCCGGGGTGTTGCTCGATGCGGCCAGGGCGGCGTAAAAGGCGCCGAGATTCGTTTCCATGGCATAGGCCACCCCAAGGATTTCAAGGGGGGTTTCCTTTCCCGTGAAATGATATAATCCCTTCTCCCAGGGTCCCACGGCGGTATCCCCCTTCCAGGCCATGATGCCGCCCACGATGTTGTGGACTTCCCGGAAGCCTTGGCCTCTCATGAGGGAGGCCGCGGCGGCGCTCCGATTCCCGGATCGACAGTAGACAAGGGTGGGTTTCGACGCCGAAAGTTCCTTCAAGTTATCCGTCAGGTCCGCCAAAGGAATCAGCGCGGCTCCGGGAAGGTGGAATTCTTCGTACTCCCACGGCTCCCGGACATCCACCAGGTTGACATCCGGAGAGGCGTGTCGATCCAAAAACGCTCTGGCGGTTTGGGCGTCCATTTGTTCGGGGGATTTATCCATGGCCTGTGCCTTGTATCACGTCGGGTCCCGGGGTTCAAGGTGAAGCGCCCCGCCGTTTTCATTTTGATCCTGTAAGATCTGAGAACGCAAGGTTACTCCCCTTTTCTTTTGGAAAATAAAAGGGGGATAAGAAACAAGATGCAGGCGACAAAGAAAAGGACGCTGCCCGCCAAAGTCAAAATATCTTTATTCCGCCAGCCAGAGGCGATGAAGAAAAGAGCGCAGACCAAAAAAAGCCCCCAGCCGGACAGGTGATATCGATCTTCTTTTCTCATGACTGGAACCCTAAAGCTACCGGCTTCAGCCGGTATGTAGTTTACTTTTCATCAAAGCCTTCCAAGTCGTTTCAACGTGTCGCTTTCCGATAAATCCCCTCAAAAGGGGGTGCAACGCTCACCCGCCGGATACCAGGAACCGCCTTTATTTTCAAGGCGCACCGGTTTCGTATATGCGTTTGGACTTGACACCCCAAGCCGATTTCATTAGATGCTATGGGGTTTTTCAACGGATATCCAACCGATTTTAAAAAAGGCCATGATCAACCTGGGAAACATTCTTGACGTGGATTTGAGTGCGGGCACTTTTACGGTGTCCCCGTATCCGGAGGCGATGACCCGGTGGTGTCTCGGCGGCCGCGGGTACAACGTGGAACACCTTTTTTCCCGTTTGCCCGCCGGGACGGATCCCTTGGGCCCGGAAAACATCCTCATGATTTCCTGCGGCCTGCTTACCGGAACATCGGCGCCGGCTTCTTCCCGGGTCCACGTAAATGCCCTTTCCCCCCAGACCGGCATCCTGGGCAGTTCCAATGTGGGGGGGTATTTCGGAAGCCGGTTGAACGCGGCGGGGGTTCAAACCCTGATTTTGCGCGGTTGCGCACCGAAACCCGTCTGTGTTTTCATCGACCAAGAGGATATTCGGCTAATGGATGCCGCGTCTTTGTGGGGATGCGACACGCGGGAAACCTGTGAGCGGATCAAGGCCGCCTACCCGAAGGCGTCCTTGAGCATCCTTTCCATCGGTCCCGCCGGTGAACAGCAGGTCCCCTTTGCCTGCCTGATGACGGATCAGGACCATGCGGCGGGCCGGACCGGGATGGGTGCGGTTTTGGGCGCGAAAAACGTCAAGGCTGTCATCGTGTGCCGCCGGCCCGCACGAAACGCTTCCTTATCGGAGGATCAGTCCCGGCTGATCAAAGACTATTTCCAACAGATCAAAGAATCGATCCATTTCGATTATTTTCACCGCCACGGCGGGGCCGGCTATGTGGATTGGGCCCATGACTTGGGGATTCTGGCCACACGCAATTACAGAAGCAATCGATTCGACACCGCCCGGGACCTGGACGGGAAACAGCTGGCAAAGTACCGGGTTCGCGCCAAGGGATGCCACCGGTGCCCGGTCCTTTGCAAGGCGGACCTTTTCTTTCACGATGGCCCCTTCCAGGGAGAAGAAGCGGTGCGTCCCGAGTTCGAACCCATGGTGGCGCTGGGTTCCAAGTGCGGGTTGTCCCGGCCGGAAGCGGTGACCCATCTGGACGCCCTTTGCGCCCGGCTCGGCGTCGACAGCATTTCCGCCGGCAGCCTCATTGCGTTTGCCATGGATCTTTTCGACCGCGGCATACTCACCCGAAAAGACACGGGCGGGATCGATATCACCTGGGGGAATACCGCCGCCATGGAGACCCTGCTGCATCAGATGGCCCAAAGGAACGGATTCGGCGCCGTCCTGGCACAGGGCATCAAGAAGGCCGCATCGGAAATCGGCCGGGGTGCGGATCGATTTGCCCCCCATGTCAAAGGCCTGGAACTTTCGGCGTATCATCCGTTTCATATCATGGGGACGGCTTTGGGTTATGCGGTCTCCAGCCGGGGCGGGGACTACAATCAGCTCTATGCCGCCCTGGAATACGGGTGGTCCCCGGAGAAGGCCCGGGCCGAACTGGGCACGGCAGAAGCCGTGGACCTGCGTTCCATCCGCGGAAAAGGGGCGCTGATCCGGCGAGCCATGCTCGTCAATATCGCCCTCGACAACCTGGGCATCTGCAAGGTGCCGGCCCTGAGCCTGATCGGGGCCTTTGACCTGAAAAACGAAGCCGCCCTGGCCGCCGCACTCACGGATCGTCCCATAAGTCCTGAGCCTCTTTTTGACGCCGCGGAACGCACGGCGAACCTGGAGCGGTTGTTCAATATAAAGCACGGGATGCAGCCCCAAGAGGACGACCTGCCATCCATGTTTTTTGAGATGAGCCAACCCGCCGCCGGCACCGGATCCAGGCGTCTGGACTGGCTCAAGCCCATGGTCCGGGATTTTTATGCGGCCATGGGTTGGGATGAAAGCGGAATCCCTTCGGAAAAGACCCTGCACCGTCTCGGCCTGGCGAAAGCCCTCAAAGGGATGAAGGATTGGAAGAAAGCCGGATAGCCCCGCCCGCATCCGCCCTTGCACAACCCCCCTCGGAGAATCGACAAAGGATTTCAAAATGGACTTGACCAACCACCCCACCCTCCGGCTTCTCTCGGAAGAAAGCAAAAAGAGAATCCACCAGTCGGTTCTTGAACTGCTCAGTGAAGCGGGCATGCAGATTTTCGAAGAAGACGCCCTCAGTCTTTTAAAAAACAGCGGTTGTCCGGTTCATGACGGCAATATCGTCAAAATTCCGAAAGAAAAAGTGATAAAAGCGGTGCAGACCGCCCCGAAACGCATCCGCATCTATGACCGAACAGGCGAATTTGCCATGGATCTGGGCGGGGACCGGTCCTACTATGGTTTGGGATCGGACCTGCTGTATACCCTGGATCCCGAGGACGGAATCCGGCGCAAAAGCACCCTGGAAGACATCCGCCGGGCCGCCCGGGTGGCTGATGCGTTACCCAACATCGATTTTATCATGTCCTTTGCCCACCCGTCGGACATCCCGCCGGAAAACGCCTATCTGAAAAGCTTCCAGGCCATGGTCGAATCGTCCGCAAAACCCATCGTCTGTACGGCGGAAGGCCTTCCGGATCTTCAACGGATGTACGAGATGGCGCGGATCCTGAGGGAAACGGACGCGGCTCTCCGGGAAAAGCCCTATTTCATCCATTACGCGGAACCCACCAGTCCCCGGAAGCATCCCGTCAAAAGCCTTGAAAAGCTGCTCTTCTGCGCGGAAAAAGGGATTCCCGTGGTGTATTCCCCGGCGCCTTTGGCCGGCGCCACCGCCCCCATCACCATCGCGGGTCATGTGGCCCAGGGGCTGGCCGAGTGTTTCTGCGGGCTGGTCATCCATCAATCAAAAAGCAGCGGGGCCCCTTTTCTCATGGGGATGGGCCCCGCGGTCATGGACATGGCCACGGCCCAAAGCTCCTACAATGCCCCGGAATACCTTCTGGCCTACATGGCGGTCCAGGAGATGGGCCGTTTCTACGATCTGCCCACGTGGGGATACGCCGGGACCTGCGACACCCACATCCCCGACGGCCAGGCCGTGTTCGAGGCCGGACTGTGCACCTTTTTATCCGCCATGCTGGGATCCAACCTGAATCACGACGTGGGATACATGGATTTCGGCCGGACCGGAAGCCTGGAGATGCTGGTCCTTCTGGACGAGGTGATCGACCAGTGCAGGCGCTTCCATGAAGGGGTGCCGGTCAATGAGGAGACGCTGGCCCTGGACGTGATCCGGGAGGTGGGGTTCAACGGGCACTTTTTGGGACAGCGCCACACCCTGGAAAACCTTTCAAAGACCCAGTGGCGGCCCAAGCTCATGAACCGGGCCGGCTTCGAGGCATGGGAGCAGGCGGGTCGCCCGACTTTTCAGGAAAAGGCCCGAAAAAAACTCCGTTCGATCCTGAAAACCCACCGGCCGTTGCCCATCCCGGAAGAAAAGGCCGCCCGAATCCGGGAACTGGCGTAAAAAATTTTGCCGATCCATTGATTCGTTCCCCGGCCCTGCTTCAAACCGCGGGTTTGGCGGGCGTGGATTCGGTTCCCGGGCCCGGATCCGTTGCTGAAATGCGCGCCGGGCTTTTGCCGATGGGTTGGGCCCGGCTTATTGATCCCGCATGGCCTCGATAGTGATCAGCACCGTGGCGTCTTTTCCCACCACACCCAGTTTCAAAAATTTGCCGTTGCCCACGTGGTATTCCAGCCGATCCAGAGTTATGCGCGCCTCGAATCCGGCCACCTGCTGTTTGGCATTGAATGGATTCGGTTTTGTCCCGAAGAAGGTAAAGGGGATCGAAACGGTGCGGCTCACGTCCTTTACGGTGAGGGTCCCCTCCACGGTATAGCGCTCCTTTTCCACGTGTTTGATGGACGCGCTTTTGAATGTCATCACCGGATACGTTTTGGCATCGAAGAAATCCCCGGACAACAGATGGCTGTCCCGCTTGGTGTTTTTCGTCTCGATGCTGTTGACATTCACCGTAAAGTCGAATCGGCTTTGCTCCAGATTGTCAGGGTCGAAGTGAATTTTTCCGTCAAATTCGTTGAACTGGCCCTTGACGGTGGAGTAAATGTGCTGGATGCCGAAATAGATCCCCGAGTGCACCTTGTCGATGGTCCACGCCGGGGCTTGGGCATGGGCATTGACGGCAAAGAGTAAAAACAGTCCTGCCAAAAGGCCGAGATGGATTTTTTTCATGGCGCTTCTCCTTTGATTTAAAAACCGAATGCTTCCCATCGCATGGAAGATCTCGGAAATCCCAGTTGCCGCAGGAGCGTTCGCACCCGGCGGATCATTTCCGGCGGCCCGCAGATGAAAACCGCGGCGTCACGCCGGGTCTTTTCCAGAAGATCTTCCAGAACCCTCAGGTCCAGCCGCCCGGACCGGCCGAAACGGCCTTTTTCACGGGTGAAAATAGGGATCCAGGTGAAGTGTGTCAAATGCGCTTCCATGGCCGCCAGTTCCTCACGGCCGAAAAGGTATTCCTCGGAGCGGTTGCTCCAGATCAAAAGAACGAGCCGGGAATCCTTCACGTCACTCATGTGGCGGAGCATGCTCCACATGGGCGTCACCCCGATGCCGCCGGCGATCATGACCACCTCCCGGCCGGCCGGTTCGGAAAGGGGGGTAAAGCCACCGTAAGGGCCCTGAATGAAAACCGTATCCCCTTTTCGGACGCCGCCGATCCCCGCTGTCCAGTCTCCGCAGGACCGGACGGTGATCTGGAGGTGATCCGGCCGGGTGGGACTGGAGGAAAGGGTGAAGGGGTGCGCTTCCTTGGAAAGGGCCGGCGAAAAAAAGGAGAAAAAGGCGAACTGGCCCGGCGCATAGGAAAACGGCCTGGATCCGGCCGGCACCAGGTCAACGGCATGGGCGTCCGTCCCGGCGGCGGTGACACCGGTCACCCGCCAGCGATGGCGCAATCTTTTTGTCGACTGCGCCCGGACCCAAAGCCACAGGAATCCCCATGCGCCGGCCAGGATAAAAACGGCGGTGCGGGGGATGCCGGTGACTTCAAAGGTTTCGCTGACGAAGAGCACGTGCACCCCCAGCGCGGTCGCGGCGGCGACACCGATTCCCTGGTGCACGCTGCGCCATCGATGATACGGAATCGAAAACCGATCCCGGCCGGCGGCCAAGAGCACCTGGAAGAAAACCAGGACCAAGAGCCCCGCCCCCACCCATTCGGGCCAGTACCGGGCTTCCAGGGGGATCATGATCCTGTCGTCCGGGAGAAGAATGCAGACCGGGTGCAGCAAAACCATGATACCGATGACCCAGGCGTCCAGGCGATGGACGCGGTAAAGCCTCGGCAGAAAGAAAATCCGGTCCAAAAATTTAAGGCGTCCGGCCAGGGGCAGCTGGAAGAAAAGAAGGAGCGCGGCGCCGATGCCCAGCAATTTGCCGGTGCGGAGCAACCACTTATCGACGCCGAACTTGTAGAGGATGGAAGGGGATTCAAAGATAAATGGAACCGTAAATCCGCCCGCAAAAAGGAGTGCGGCCAGAAAAAGAAGAATCCCGCCCCAAAAATACCGGGCGTTTGGAGGCGTCAAGCCTTTTTTCGAATCGGTCATATATGCCCTTGTCCAAAGAAGATCCTCATTTGGTTTCGCTCTCGATGGGCATGGGCGCACCGGGATTCAGATGTGTTTTTTCAGGGAAATCCATTCGATTGCCCACTCTTATACCATCGTTTTGCTGTCAAGATCCAGAACAATGAAGTTACGATCGGGAACACCCGCGGCCGTCTCCCTATCCCTTTAAACCTTGTCATGAGATTCTGCATTTGTGAAAAAGATTGACATTATGTGCAACGGCGGATACTTAGGAAATAGCCGATCAAACAGGTCGAAAAGGCAAAGATGCCGAAGACATACACGAAAATGGATCTTGCCGGTGCAACCTGAAGGGAAAACGGTTTTCCTCTCCGGCGGTGGCCCGACCCCGCCGGAACTCCTCCTTATCATCCCGGACACCCGCGCAACCGGGGGAAGTGTCCATATCCGAATTCGGAGGCTTTTTTTCGCGACTCCGAAAAAAAGGACCGCGATCCTCCCATGATCATGTCATCAGGGGAATACCATGGCCGATACACCCCGCTATGAAGAATTGACGAAAAAGGCTCGGGAATTAGAGACGGCACTGCGCAAATGCAGGGGGTCGGAAGGGGCTCAAGCGGAAGCCGAAAAACGCTTCCGCTTGCTTGCGGAACTGGCGCCGGT
>CAZQUR010000012.1:27954-41455 GCA_964596535.1 uncultured Desulfobacteraceae bacterium | reverse complement strand
TTTCTCATATCCAAACCCGATGGCGTTTCCGACCGAAAATGGATGCGGCCGAAGAAATGTTAAAAATTCTTAGCCATGTTTTTTATGCAACATTGGGGTTGAAAAGCGCACAGGGTGTTATATTCTTTGCATGAATGCGCATATCCGCCGGCCCGGCACAGGGTCAAAAAGGATTTTCCCGTGAGTGATAATACGCGCCCTTTAAAGGTATTGTACCAGGAAGGAAAAACACGGCGTTCGACCCGGCAGGAACTGATCCTTGAGGAACCGCTGTCCATCCGGGTTCAGGGGCAGCCCTATGCCGTCGTCATGCGGACCCCGGGGGAGGAAGTGCCCCATGTGGCCGGCTTTTGCCTGGCCGAAGGGGTCGTGGACCGTTTGGAACAGGTCGGCACCATCACCTTTTGCGAGGCGGAATCCACAAACGCGGTCACCCTCACCGTCACTCCCGAGCGGATGGCCGCCATCACCGGCATTCTGGAACGCCGGGGTTTTATCAGTCAAACCAGCTGCGGTATCTGCGGAAAGGAAATGGTGGACGACCTCTTGCAAAAAGTGCGGATGCTGCCCGACGGACCGCCCGTTGACCTGGCAAAAGCCCATGACTGCCTGAAAAGATTAGAGACCCATCAGCATCTGTACCGACAGACACGGTCCACCCACGCCGCGGCCGTTTACACCGTTGGCTTTGACCTGTTATCCATGGCCGAAGATGTGGGCCGCCACAATGCATTGGATAAGGCCGTCGGAAAACTCTTTCTGAAAGGCAATCTGGACCGGGCGAACGTCTTGATCCTTTCTTCCCGGATCAGCTATGAAATGGTTCAAAAGGCGGCCCGGGCGAATATCCCTTTCATCATAGCCGCTTCCCGCCCCACGGCGCTTGCCGTGGAACTGGCCGATTCCCTGAATATGACCCTGGCGGCGGCCAAGGAAACGAAGGTTCACGTGTATTGCGGTTTTCGGCGCCTGGCCGAATCAAGCAATTAAAAAAATCACACGTTCTCTTTTGCTTTCCTGATGATGGTTCTTTCTTCCTCCGGGACCGGCGCCGGAACGGTTGCGCCCGATATTGTATCCACCGCCCCGAAGCGGGGGGGACAGACGTCGAAACAGGTGCCGCATTTGATGCATTTGTCCTGGTCGATGACATGGATCCGGTTCTTTCCGCCCTCAATGGCCTCCACGGGGCACCTTCGGTAACAGATCATGCAGGCCTGGCATTTTTCCGGATCAATATAATAAGAGACGACATCTTTAAACAGTGTTTCGATCTCATCCAACGTAAAAAGGGTTTCATACCGGCTCTCGCTTTCCAGGCGGGAGTCCAGCTTCTCCCGTTTGACGATCTTGATGTAGGGGATGAGCTTTCTGACTTCCTGTATTTTGGACATCACTTCATTTTTATCGGTTTTTTCGCCTTCGGCGAGGGGGCCCAGCGCTTCGATCTTCTTGCAGAAATCATTGACGACTTCGGCGAAGAGGATCCCTTCACCGGAGGACATGAATTCGATCCGCAGCCGCTCGGGATTCAAGCCGATGTGTTCCATGATTCTTTTGCACAAAAGGACCATGTTCAGGGCATGATAATTTCCATGGGTCACGTAATTGCATTCGTTCAGGCGGCATCCGCCGATAAACACCCCATCCATGCCGTTGGCAAAGGCCCTGAACACGAATTCCGGATCGACTCTGCCGGAACACATGACGCGAATCAGTCTGACATCCGTGGTATATTGCAGTCTGGAAACTCCAGCCAGATCAGCCGCGCCGTACGCTCACCAATGACACACAAACCCCAGTATTTTGGGGTTGAATTGAATTCCTTCACGCATCCGTAACCACCTTTTTTGTTTTATCTCCTATACGAGTCCGATTGCGGCATCAATCTGGCTTTCGATCTCTTCATCGGTGAAGTGTCTGAGCCGGATGGCCCCTGTCGGACACTTGGCGTTGCAAAGCCCGTCTCCTTTACACAGAACCGGATTGACGACCGCCTTTTTTCCCTGCCGCGTCTCGCGGAACTCGATGGCGCCATAGGTGCAGGCAGAGATGCACGCCCCGCATCCCATGCACTGTTTTTCCGCCACATCACAGACGGCGCCGGAAACGGTGACGATATCATGGGCAAGAAGGGTCAAGGTCCGTCCTGCGGCCCCGAAGGCCTGGTTGATCGTTTCCGGGATGTGCTTGGGGTAGTGGGCCGTGCCGCAGAGAAAAACGCCGTCGGTTGCAAAATCGACCGGTCTTAATTTTACATGGGCTTCTTTGAAGAAATCATCCGGTCCCAGGGTGACTTTGAAGAATTGAGATACTTCCCGGTTTCCCGCCGGAGGGATCACGGCGGCGGCCAGTGAAATAAAATCCGCGTCGATGGCGAGCCTTTTCCCCAGGACGGGATCGGTCACCGCCACCCTCAAGACGGACCGGCCTTCCGCCTCGGCCGCTTCCACATGGGGCTTGTCCTCGGGCGTATACCGGATGAAGCGTACTTCCTTTTCGGAAGCTTCCCGGTAAAAGTCTTCGCTGAATCCATATGTCCGCATGTCCCGAAAAAGAATGGTGATCTCCATCTCGGGGTGGATCTCTTTGAGTTTCAGGGCGTTCTTTATGGACTGGCCGCAACATATCCGGGAACAATAATTTCGATCTTCATTTCTGCAGCCCACGCACTGGATCATCACGAGGGCGTTCGCGCTGAAGATCTTTTCATCGCCCTTTGCGATCGCCTCTTCCAGTTCCAGGTTGGTCAATACCCGCTCATCTTCGCCGTAAAGGTACTCGGCAGGCGTGTATACATCGGCGCCGGTGGCAATGACGGCGGCGCCGTGTTTGATTTCAAAGGATCGGTTTTCAGAAGTGATCTTGGTGACGAAATTCCCCACATAGCCGGTGGCCTCCGTAATGACCGCGTCCGTATGGACATGGATCAAGGGGTGACGGTAGACCTTGTTTGTCAGGTCCCGGCGACAGGCCTGGACATCCATCCCGTCTAAGGTATAGTGGATCCGCTTCGCCATTCCCCCCAGGTCCGTATCCTTTTCCACCAGGTAGACCCCATGCCCCTGATTGGCGATGGAAAGGGCACACGTCATGCCGGCGATCCCTCCCCCCACCACCAGGGCTGCCTTGCTGACGGGGAGATCGATCTCCTGCAGGGGCTCCAGGTGGCAGGCCCGCGCCACGGACATCCGGGTGATGTCTTTTGCCTTTTCCGTGGCTTCTTCTTTCTGCTTGGAATGGACCCAGGAGTTGTGTTCCCGGATATTGGCCATATCAAAAAAATATTGGTTGATCCCGGCTTCCCGAAGTGTGTCCCGGAAGAGTGTTTCAAGGGTTCTGGGGGAGCAGGCGGCCACCACCACCCGGTTGAGCCCCTTTTCCTTGATCATGTCCGTTATTTCCTGGGCGGAGTTGGTGGCACAGGAAAAGAGCTGTTCCTGGGCATGGACCACATGGGGCAAGGTCAAGGCGTATTCCACGACGGAGGGCACATCCACCACCCTTCCGATATTCGCACCGCAATGGCACACGAAGACCCCGATCCGCGGTTCCTCTTTGGAGACATCCCGTTCCGGGGAATACGATTTTTCCCGGGCCAGCCTGCCGCGCCGGTATTCCAGGAGTTCACCGCACTGGGAACCGGCGCCGCTGGCGGTGAAAACCGACTCGGGAATATCCAGGGGCCCCTGGAACGCCCCGCTGACGAAAACACCCGGACGTGAAGTGGCGATGGGATTCATACTGTCGGTCTTGCAGAATCCGTATGCATTGAGCTCGATGCCGAATTTGTCCGCCAGGTCTTTGTAATTCGCCGGGGGGTTGAGCCCCACGGACAAGACCACCATATCGAATTCTTCTTCTTTGACCCCCTCTTCGTGCGTGGTGTATTTAACGATCAGGTTTTTTGTCTCCGGGAGTTCCCTTTCCACAGAAACATAACTTCGGATGAACCGTATCCCGGGAAGGTTTTCCGTCCTTTGATAGTAGGGCTCGAAATCCTTTCCATAAGACCGGATATCGTTGTGGAAAATCGTGCACTCGGCGTCGGCATAATGGTCTTTTGTCAGGATGACCTGTTTCTGGGTGTAGGTGCAGCATACGGCGGAACAGTAGGTGTTGTCTCCGGGGGTGACCCGACGGGAGCCGACACATTGAATCCAGGCGATCTTATGGGGATGCGTTTGATCCGAAGGGCGCAGGATTTCGCCTTCGTGGGGCCCGGTGGCGCACAGCAGCCGTTCAAAATCAAGGCTGGTGACCACGTTGTCGAACCTGCCGTATCCGTAGTCCCCTTTTATCTTCGGGTCAAAGACATCATATCCCGGCGCCAGGATGACGGCCCCGACTTGTATTTCAAACGTTTCGGCCGTCTGATGAAAATCGATGGCGTAGTTTTTACATACCGCCTCGCAAATGCGGCATTTTTTGTCTTTCAGGTAAAGGCAGTTTTCATCGATGTAGGTGATCAGGGGAACGGCCTGCGAAAAGTAAATATGAATGGCCTTGTTGGATGACATGTCCTGGTTATAGGGGTCCGGGACCATGACGGGGCAATACTCTACGCAGGTGGTGCAGCCCGTACACTTATCCTCGATGACGTACCGGGGCCTTTTCGTCAGGGTGACCTTGAAATCTCCTGATTTCCCATGAATCCGGTCCACTTCCGTATAGGTCAGGACTTCTATGTTGGGGTGCCGGTCGACCTCGACCAGTTTGGGCGCAAGAATTCACATGGAGCAGTCATTGGTGGGGTAGGTTTTATCCAGCTGCGCCATGTGGCCGCCGATGGCGGGGGATTTCTCCACAAGGTACACCTTGAATCCGCCGGCCGCAAGATCCAGGGCGGCCTGGATGCCGCTGATCCCGCCCCCGACCACCATGACATCCCCGAAATCGGCTTGGCCGAAACTTTTGCAAAACTGTTCCAGTTGTTCTTTTTCCACTTTTCTTTAATCCTGTCGTTTTTGGCCTTTTAAATGGATTCCTGTATGATCTCCGTGATGTCTTTGATTTCGATTTGTTCCGCCGCATTCATCGTTAACCGGCTGTCTTCAAAATTGGCGATGCAATACGGGCAGGAGGTCACCAGAACATCGGCGCCCATTGCCATGGCCTGCGTCAATCTTAAGTCGGAGAATCTTTCCCCCTTGGGGGTTTCCATCCAAATCCTTCCCCCGCCTCCGCCGCAGCAAAGACTTTCGGACCGCGTTTCCGGCATTTCTTCAAATTGGATCCCGGAAACCTGGTTCAGCATCTCCCGGGGTTCGTCGTAAATCCCGTTGTGCCGTCCCAAATAGCAGGGGTCATGATAGGTCACGTTCTTTTCGTATCCATTCTTGAGATTCAGTTTTTTGTCCCGGATCAATTCAAGCAGATACTGGGTGATATGGACTACCTCGAAATGCACCATGAATTCGGGATACTCGTTTTTAAAGGTATGATAGCAATGGGGGGAAGAGACCAGAATTTTTTTGACCCCCTGATCGATGAATGTTTTGATGTTCCTTTTGGCCAACCGCCGGAACAGCGCCTCGTCGCCGGTTTTTCGGATGCTTTCGCCGCAGCAGTTTTCCTGGGTTCCCAGGATGCCGAACGCCACCCCCGCCCGGTTGAGGATGCGGGCGGTGGCTTGAGCCACTTTTTTCAGCCTCGGATCATAACTCAGATAACAGCCGGGAAAGTATAAAAGATCCATCCCTTCCTCGAAAGAAGGTACCTGAAGCCCCTCCGTCCAGGCGGCCCGTTTGGCCCGTTCTTCTCCGAGCGGGTTCCCCTCCCCGATGAGGCTTCCGCTCACCGTACGGATCGAAGTGACCGATTTGGGGAACACCCCATATTCCGTGGCGATCCTCCGCAGGGCCACCCCCGATTCGATCTGTTTAACGTCCCGGGGACATTGCTGGGGGCACTTTCCACAGGTGGTACAAAGCCATATATCCTCACTTTCGATTTCCGTCAGGCCGAAGCCGGCCTCCCGGACGATTCTTCGCATGCTGAACGATCTCACTTTATTCCACGGGCAGACCACATCACACAGCCCGCATTGGAAGCACCGCGTAAAGGCTTCTCCGCCGCTGGCCTTGATCACATCCACGATTTCTTTATAATCGGACAGGTTCTCCACTTTCGATCTTCATCCTTTTCCCGGGGCGGATTCGATTACCCGTGTTGTTTTACATCTTCTATCCGGGATTGCGCCATGCAGAGAAGTGAACACGCGCTTATTCCTTCTTGGCCGTTGACAACCGGGCAACGGTTTCGATGAGCTTTTCCATGCCGTACTTGTCGGCCAGGGCTTCCAAACCGACCTCCAACTCCTCCTGTTCCTCTTCTTCTTCGACTTCTTCTTCTCTTTCTTCGTAGATCAGGGCATCGGTGATGCACCACTGAACGCACAGGGGTTCCGTCAGTGTTGGATCGCTTTCACACATATCACACTTGAGGGGAAGACCCGAATCGGGCTCTTTGAAAAGATCCCTGGAGGGGCAGGACGCCCGGCACAAGGCACACTCGTCGTACTCTTTTCCGTCAAGGACGTATCTGTCTCTTCCCATACATTCGGCCGCCGTGTATTCCCCGGCGTAGACAGGAACGAACATGTCCTTTAACGGCTCGTGAATCACCCGGATGCGGGATCTCGCCGGATTATTGCTGCTGTATTTCGGTGTCGCATGAAAGGCGGAACAGGCCACTTCACACGCCCGGCAGCCGTTGCATTTATCCGCATCGATTTTTATCGTCTTGATGATTTTCTTTTTTTTTTCACCCATGATCCCTGTTCCCTTTTTACTTAATTTTGCTCTGCTTCTTCGGCGGTCTCTTCGGCAGCGCTTGTTTCGCCTTCTTCCAGGATCCCCCTTTTCAAAAGATCCTCGGCGACATAAGCCAAGTCCAGTCCGTCCAAAGTTTCCTTGGTGGGAATCCCGTCGTTGTTCCACCCCTTGAATCGATAATAGGTATCCAGAAGCTTTTTTTCCAAGTCCGGGAATCGTTTCTTCCAGTGATCCTCGGGCGGTTTCTCGTCGTTTCTTCTCAACCCTCTCCGGACATTCACGGCACGGACCAGATTCCGGATCCTTCCGGCGGTATTCCAGAGCCTGTCTTTATCGAAATCCATTCCCGTCGCCGCCGAAATGAACTTGGGCAGGTTGTGGATATGATACGGGGGTTTTATCGGAAAAGAAGACAAACCCGCGCATATTCCGAGAATATCGTCGATGTAGTGCATGGTCTCCTGCCACTCCACGAGATCACAGGTCGTTTCAGGCGCAGGGTAATGGGGAAACGCGTTTTCTCCCCGCAGCTCCCAGTTCAGGAAAAATTCCTTGAATTTTTCATCGGGAACCTGGATCCAGTCCTTTACAAACTCTTCCCTTTCCTCCCGGGTGGCGAAAGGGACCTGAGGCATCTGGCCCTCGATTTGGGTGATGTTCATCTTTTCGCCCGTGGAATACATGAGGAAATAGATGGGGTTCAGCATCCCCAGTTTGATGGGAATCTGTTCATGCTTCTTGATGGTGTTCCGGTCGTACGCTTCCGCGCCTTTTCCGATCTGCCGGGCCGCCCAGTAGGTGCCGTTGGCCAGAATATCCCCGATTCCTTCTCTTCTGACGATCTTTTCAAGGAGCCAGAAAAATCGCTCTTCATTCCCGGATGGAAACCCCGGGAGGTCCTGATCGGTTAAAATGCCGTCTTCATAAAGCTCCACTGCAAAGGCCATGACCTGGGGCGCGGTATATCCGTCCACCCCGTATTCCTGGGCGAGGCCCGCGATCCGAAAACCGAAATCCAGATCGTCCGCCATGGCGCCCATGACATAGGTGAGCTTCGAATAACATTTCATCATGTATTTCGAAATCCCCAACGCCGGGTAGGAAACGACGGCGCCGCACTTCATGGGGCAGTTATAGCAGCTGATGAGCCGCTCCACCGCCTTTTCCTGCGTCTTCTTCCACACCTCCGCGGTTTCCTTTGTCCAGAAACCCTTCCGCCGGTGGCGGGCGTTTCCCCAGGCAAAACTGGTGGTGTGCCATTGTTCATCGTGTATGGCCATCTCCTGGGGGGAACCGATTCCGGCCAGAATCGGGGGAACGCCTTTAATCGGATTTTTTGCCCTGTGCTGGATATAATTCAAGACCTCGTTGCAAAGGCTCATGAATTCTTCCGGGCGGGCGACGTTGATGTCTTTTTTGCCGCGTACGGCGACGGCCTTGAGCTTTTTGGCGCCCATCACCGCGCCGATTCCGCCCCGGCTGGCGCTGGAACGGGAATGCTCGATGGAGGCATAATACACCCGGTTTTCACCGGCAAGGCCGATGGCACACACCTGGGCCTTCGGCTCCTTCAACTCGCGCCGGATCATTTCGGCGGCTTCAAGCGCGCCTTTTCCTTGTAAATGGGAGGCATCCCGGATCTCCACCTTGTCGTCGTTGATCCATAAATAGACCAGTTCGGGGGAATTGCCCCGGATGATAACCTTGTCATAACCGGCGTATTTCAATTCCGGGGCGAAAAAGCCGCCCATCATGGAATAAGCCATCAACAATGTTTGTGGAGAAAAAGTCGATACAATGGTTCGGTTCGCACCGGTGGCAGGGGTCCCCCCCAGAAGTCCGGTGCTGAAAATCAACAGGTTCTCGGGAGAAAAGGGCTCCGCCTCCGGCGGAACCCGGTCCCACAGCAGCTTGGCGTTGGTCCCCAGGCCCCCCAAATAGTGTGCCGTATCCTTCGGATCCGTCGGCACCCGTTCAATGCTGCCCCGGGACAGATCAATTTCCAAATTATACCCTGTCTCTGCATATCTCATCTTTTACCCCTTACACCCGATTTGTGCCATAGCCGTCTCCGCATCCCCTTTTCATTGCTTTCGACGACGTTCTTCCCAGGGGATTTCCATAATGAGGCGCCATAATCGGGGTTTATCCTGGTATTTTTGCGTTCAAAGAGCATCCTAAACAAAGAAGGGCGGTAACGCCTTGATCCGCAGGCGCCCCGGAACGCTTCGGCCCTTGCTGTTTCAAAAATTTTGTGATTACATTTTAGCCACAATATAACTATGTGTCAAGAAAAAAGAAACGCCTTCACATTGTCATGGGGGGGAGCCCCTTCGGCCCGGAGCCCCTTGATGCCTTCTGGAATTCCGGGCGGCCGGGCGGAACGTTTTTCCCGTGAAAAAGGAAAATGATTTATTGGGGTATCTACCCCTGGATTGCAGAATTCTTCATGATTTTGCAAGCCTATCCAGGTTCACCTTAAAATGCCTATGACAAGCGGTATATTGTTTGATTGCCCTCGTGGAGCAGAAAAATAGGCGAAAGGCGGGTGAAACCACAAAAAAACAAAGAAATAGTTCTATGGACCATTGACATTTTTTAGAAAAAGGTTGTAATGGCAAATATTCAATGTTAAGGAAAATGTGTTCATGCAGGTGTACACGCTGCGGAAACGCAGGTTTATCCGGTATGAAAATTGAAAAAAGACTTAAAAAAGAGAGGATGGAACTGTGAGCAAATTGTTGATTGTAGAAGACGAAGCCATTACGGGACTCCAGCTGGAGGAAACCCTGGAGTCGATGGGTTTTGAAGTGGTGGGACGGGCCATGTCCGGAAAAGAAGCCGTTTCCCTGGCCAAGAAGCAAAAGCCGGATTTGATTCTGATGGACATTGTCATGCCCGGTGGAATGAACGGCATTCAGGCAACCAAAAAGATCCAGGCCAAATCGGACATCCCCGTGATTTTCATCACGGCCCACGAGGATGAAAAATGGCTGGAACAGGCCAAATCCCTGCAGACCCTGGGCTATATCCTCAAGCCTTTTAACGATTACCAGGTCAAAGCCACGGTGGAAATCGCCCTGACGCGCATTGAACTGGAGCGGCGGCTGAAAGAAAGCGAAAGCGCCTTGAAAACGGAACGGAATCGGCTGGAGGAAATGATCCAGGAGCGCACCGAAGAACTCAGGATCAAGACGATGAACCTGGAAGACACCAACGCCGCCCTCAAGACCATTTTGAAAAAGCGCGAAGAGGATAAAAACGAGCTTGAAGAAAAGGTGCTGCTCAATGTCAAACGGATGATCCTGCCGTATCTGGAAAAGCTGAAAACCACCAAACTCGATTCCAGCCAGCAAACCTACGTGGATATTATTGATATGTCCCTCAAGGAGATCATTTCTCCCTTTGCCCATACGCTTTCCACCAAATACGTGAACCTCACCCCCAAGGAAGTGCAGATCGCCAATTTGATCAAGCAGGGGAAAAGCACCAAGGAAATCGCCGAAATTTTCGAGTTGTCCAAGCGCACCATCGATGCCCATCGGAATCATATTCGGCGGAAATTGGGCTTGAAAAAGCGGGGGGGCAATTTAAGGACCCACCTGTTGACCCTTCGATAAGAAACGGCGAAGGAAGCATAAAAACGATTGACTTTTTCCCAATTATTTTCTAAGGGACGAAACGATTCAGGCGCTCGTTGGAGCTGAAAAGGGAACCCCTTGAAAATAGGGGACGGGCCCGCCGCTGTAATCGGGGACGAACACCGCAGGCTGCCACTGTGACCCGTTGAAGGGGAATGGGAAGGCGCGGCAAGTAGGACGATCCGAAAGTCAGAAGACCTGCCTGAATGCCGTGTGCTTTTCGCGGACAAAAAAGCACTGCACGATCTAAGGATTCAAAAAGGGAAAATCCCCGGATCGAGGAAATGTCGGTCCGGGGATTTTTTTATTCCGGACCCGGTGAAAATGGTTTTGTCTCGAAAGGAGGAAAGGATGAAAAACCCATGGTTGCCGGCAATCGTCTTCATTTTCATCATATCGGGGGCCCATGCATCGGAGCCCGGAGCGGCGGAGATGGATTCGACGCCCGATGTACTGGAGGAAGTGGTGGTCAGCGCCACGAAAACCGAAGAAAAGAGAAAAGACGTTCCCAATGCCGTGATCGTACTGGACGCTTTCGACATCGAAGAAAGCCCGGCGAAAAGCATCGGGGAACTTTTGGCCAATGAGCCGGGGGTCGACTGGAGGACGTACGGGGACTACGGCGGGGCTTCCGAAACCCTTCAGATCCGGGGAATGCCCGCCAACGGGACCCAGGTCCTCGTCAACGGCGTCAACATCGCCATCCCATCCCTGGGAACCGCCGATGTGGCGAAAATTCCCCTCAACAGCATCGAACGGGTGGAGGTGGTGAAAGGATCCGGGTCCCTACTCTACGGATCCGGCGCCATGGGCGGCACCGTCAACATCATCACGAAAAGCCCCCGGCGGGATCAAGTGGACCTGAAAGCCGGAGCCGGATACGGCACCCAAAACACGTATGAACTGACCGCCGAGTCCGGCATGTTTTTCTTCGATGACTTCGGATATTACTTAACCGCCGGCCGCAGGGAAACCGACGGCTATCGGGACAACAGCGATTTGACCCACAATGATGTCTCTTTGAAACTGGTGTGGGACAAAGGGGCGCTTTTCAATGCCAGCCTCTACGGGGATTATATCGATCGGGAATACGGCCGCCCCGGGGTGGAGCCTCCGGAGGGGACTCAGGATTTTTTCGTGGGCGGGGTCCGTTTTTATAACGCCGATGCCGCCAATCTTCTGGCCGGGGCCAAGGACCAAGACCAGCACGTGGTCCTGCAGGTCAAAAGCCGGCCCTGGCACTGGCTTGCCGTGAGCGCGCGGGGGGATTACACCCGGCTGGAAAATGAGGATATGGACTGGTATGTGGGTGAAGAAGGGGATCTCACCGGAACGGCACTCACGGTGACCAATACGGTGCGCGGTACGGAACTCAATGCCGATATCCGGCCTTTCGAAGGGGCAAGCCTTTTGGCGGGGGTGGACCATAAAAACTACGACTGGGAAAACGAAAGCGTGAACAAATCCGCCGGAGGCGGCGACTTGCCGGGATCCCAAAGCGCTTTTGACGCATCGGTGCACACCACCGGGATGTACCTGGAGGCCCAATACCGGCCCTGCGATTATTTTAAGGCCCTGGCCGGAATCCGGCAGGAAAGACATTCCACTTTCGGCACCGAGAATCTCCCTCTGTTGGGCGCGGTGATCAACGCCGGGGAAAACACCGCGTTAAAGATCAGCCATGGGAGACACTTCCTGGCCCCCACGCCCAACGATCTGTTCTGGCCCAATCAGGATTTCGGGTTTTATTCCTTTGAAGGAAACCCCGATCTGAAGCCCGAAACCGGCTGGCACTCGGATGCCACCATCGAACACCGATTCCGGGAAAACCGGGTTTTTGCCTTTTTCACCTACTTCCAGTGGGACGTCAACGACAAGATCCAGTGGCAACCGGACGAAAACTGGCATTATCGGCCCGTCAACCTGGATCGTTTCGAAGGCAACGGCATCGAAGCCGGACTGAATATCGGCCCCTATCGGGATGTCACCGTCGCTTTGGCTTACACGTACACGGATGCCGAAGAACAAAACGAATTCGTGACCCGACGGGCCACGTACACCCCGGAACATCAGTGGAAAGGGAGCCTCACCCATTGGGCGACCTTCGGTTTAACCTCGCAGCTGACGGTGCGGTACGTGGGGGACCGCCTTTACTACGGCAGTGACAAAACCCTCACCGAGCCGGTGGGCACCCTGGATGCGTACTGGACGGTGGACGTGCGGTTCACCCAGCGTCTTTCCGACCATTGGACGGCCTCTGTTTCCGCCAACAATCTTTTGGACGAGGCATACGATACCTACCTGAGCCCCTTTTACGATTACGCCATCGGGGAGTCGACGCTGGAAGGATTTCCGGGGGCCGGACGCGCCGTTTTCGCAAAACTCAGTTACGCATTCTAAGGGCGGACACCCCTGCGGCGGCAATGCCGGGGAAAATTCCCCGGCATTGCCGGTTTTAAATGAACGCACGGGCGTGGCGATGACTTGAAGGAAGCGGGAAAATCCGGTATGGATCAATATACAACCTGCGGTTTTTCCGCGTCTTTTTCAAGGTATATGCTGCACTCGAATCCTGGTGGAATCGGATAAGAGCGTAAACGGCTTGCGGTGCGAACCACATCGGCCGTTTTACGATTTTATCAAACATAAAAAAGAGGGAGAGTTAATCGATGATTGCCCTGTTTCAAAGCGGAGGGCCCGTCATGTACCCCCTTTTGGCCTGTTCGCTGGTCATGCTCACGGTCGTAATCGAGCGTCTGATCTACTGGATTCAACTGGACATCCGCCGGGACCCGGCCCTTGTGGACGACGTGTTGGAGTTATGCCGGGTAGGAAACTGGGAAGGTGTCAAAGAAAAAGTGGCGGGATCCAGGGATTACATCATCCGCATTTTAATCAGCGGGATTCTGCACCGGGAATTCTCCATGAGCAAGGCCATGGAAGCCACCGCGGCCGATGAGCTGAAACAGATGCGGCGCTTCATGAACATTTTGGACACCCTCATCACCGTGGCCCCGCTGCTGGGCATTTTTGGAACGGTGATCGGCATCATCCAGTCCTTCGACGTCCTCGGCGTGAGCGGAA
>CAZQUR010000012.1:0-27854 GCA_964596535.1 uncultured Desulfobacteraceae bacterium | reverse complement strand
TTTGGAACGGTGATCGGCATCATCCAGTCCTTCGACGTCCTCGGCGTGAGCGGAATCGAGCATCCCCGGATGGTCACCGCGGGGATCGCCCAGGCCTTGATCACCACCGCCGCCGGACTGGGCATCGCCATCCTCTCCGTCTTCCCTTACAACTACTTCAATTCCCGGGTGGAACACGCGGCCATCAGTATCGAAAAATACGCCACCAGTCTTGAAATCGTCTATGAAAAGCTTTTCCAAAAACCCGGCGGCGGGAAGGAGACAAATCCATGAAGCTGCCGGTGCATCCCGTTAAAAAGCCGCGGATTGAAATGCTCCCCCTCATCGATATCGTCTTTTTGGTTTTGGTCTTTTTCATTTATGCCATGCTCTCCATGGCGGTCCACCGGGGGGTTCCCGTGGTCCTTCCGGTTTCCTCCACGTCACGGATCGAACAGAAAATGCTCCTCTCGGTGACCGTCCGATCGGACGGCGTCGTGTTCGTGGACGAAGAACCGGTCCCTCTTGAAGACCTGACGGAAAAACTCAAAGAAAAAACGGCATCAAGTCCGAGTCCGGGTGTGATTTTGTTCGCCGAAAACACGTTGGCCTACCAGAGCCTTTTTTCCGTAATGGACCGGATCCGGATGGCGGGGATCCGAAGGATTTCCCTGCAGGCGGAAGCGGAAAAAAAACCGTGAAACGCTTCCTGGCGGCGCTGGGGTTCTCCTTGGCCGTGCATGCACTCCTTTTTTACTCTAATCCAAACCTTGCGGCCCCGTTGAAGCCGGAAATCCGTCTTCCCCGGCACTTGACAATCAACATGTCGTACCGGCTGCCCCCCACACCGCCCGAACCCGTCCCTCCTGCACCGGCGCTGCGAAGACCCGAACCCCCGCCTCCGGTCCCGAAACCGGATCCCCCAAAAAAGGCGAAACCCCTTTCTGCGCCGCCGAAGCCTGAACGCCCGAAGAAGATCCAGAAACTCTTGCCCCCGAAACCGGATCCAGAGCCGGAGCCGGAATCGGAGCCGGAACTTGAATCTCCCGCGCCGGAACCGGTGAACCCGGTTTCCGGGACGGCCGTACCCTTTGAGGAAAAGGCATCGGAACCGCCTTTGGCCGTTTCAAAGGAATCTCCGGCAATCGCACCGGTCGCCTCACCGCCCCCTCTGCCGGCGCCGGTCAAGGAAGCCCGGCCGGCATACAAGAAAAATCCCCCGCCGTCGTATCCCAGGTCCGCCCGGCACAGGGGCATGGAAGGGACGGTGCTGCTGGAAGTCTTTGTCAGCGCCCAAGGAAAACCGGAAAAGATCAAACTCCTGGAATCAAGCGGTCACGGCGTTCTGGACCGGGCGGCGCTTTCCGCCGTGCGTTCCTGGATTTTCGAGCCGGGCACCATCGGGGATCGCCCGGCGGGTATGTGGGTGCGCGTGCCCATCCGTTTCGAGTTGAAATAGCCCCATAGACCGGCAGGAATCCGGGGAAAGGGAATCCCCGGGCTCACGGGGTTACAAGATCATTACATCGACTTTTCCGGCCAAGACCTCTTTGAATCGCTCGGCGTCGGAGGGACCGCCCACGATGGCGCCGTAATGCATGGGAATCGCCAGGGCGGGCTGGATGGCCAGGGCCGCTTCAACGGCTTCATCGGCCGTCATGACGTACGTCCCCGAAACCGGAAGGAGGGCGATATCCACCTTCAAATCCTGCATCTCCGGGATAAAGTCCGTATCCCCGGCATGATATATGCGCAACCCCTCCATTTCCACGATGAAACCGAGCCAGCCGTTGGCCTTTGGATGGAATTGCTTGTCGTTATTGTATGCGGGCACCGCTTCCACCCGGATGCCCTGCACCGTGGCCGTGTCACCGGGACGGACCACCTCCACCCGGCCTTTCAGTTTTTTGGCTGAATCCTTTTCCGTGACAATGACGGTGTCGTCTTTTTGAACCTTTTGAACATCTTCCGGGCTGCAGTGGTCAAAGTGATCGTGGGTGACAAGAATCAAGTCGGCCTTGGGACCGGATTCGATTTGATAGGGATCGATATAAAGGGTCTTTTCGGCATCGATGCGGAAACCGTCGTGCCCCAGCCAAACGATTTTTTCGGCGAACTCTTTTACGGTCATGCGTTCCTCCTTTCAGCGGTTCAACCTTTCTTGCACGGATCGGACCTTTTTGGTAATGCGCCCCGATGCCCCCTTTCGATAATCCACCTTGAGGTGCATCACGGCGGCGATGCGCATCAGGATTTTTTGCATGAGACAAACCGAAATCCTTTTCCTGTCGCATGATTTGACATATTATAAGTTTTTGCCTTTTGCGTCAAGGTATGGGCGCATGCCTTGACGCGGGACAAATTGAACCACAACAGCGGGCACATTCCCCGCAGGTTCTGCCTGACGGCAGTGCTTCGCGGGTTGGAGCGAAGCGGAAATCCCGCCTTGCGGGGCTGCGGGGAGGCTTCAAAAAGGCACATCCAAAAAGGGCCTTGTGATCACCGGTAAAAAAACATTTTATGGGATTTCTTCTTTCGAGATGCTGGCCATGTTCCGGCGTGGGCTGTTCTATGCGTATCTTTCCATTTACCTTCGCCACTTCTTGGGCCTTTCGGTGACGGAAACGACGCTTTTCGCCACCCTTCCCATGATCGCCAATGTCTTGTGCCAGACCTTTTTGTGGGGGCCGATCTCGGATCGATTTCAACTTCGCCGCAGCCTCATCGTATGGGGGGAATTCCTGGCGGCCTTCGGGACGGCATTGGTCTGGGTCGCCCATCGATTCCCGTCCGCCCCCGGGGGCGCCGGGTATGCCGTCATCTTCGGCCTGACCCTGGTGGAAATTTTCTGGTCCATGTCCAACGTGGGATGGAGCGCCCTCATCTCGGACATTTATCCTCTAAAGGAGCGGAACGCGGTCCAGGGAAGACTGGCCAGCCTCGGAGGTCTGGGCCGGATGATCGGGATCTGGATCGGGGGGGTTCTCTACGACGGAATGGGCCTGCGGTATGACGGCTGGGGCTTTTACGAAGGCTGGCTCTTTTTTGTGGCCTCGACGGTGATGCTCCTTTCCATACTCCCCCTGCGGTGGGTCCCCGAAGGGGGCGTCGGAAAACGTTCTTCGCACGCAGATCCGGTCGAAAGGGACCCGGAGCCTTCGGATGCGGTGATTTTTTTCATTTTCATCGCCGCCATGGTCTTCATCAACTTCGGCCGCAATTCCATCATGGTCATCCAAACCCAGTACCTGGTGATGGAGGCCGCCTTCGGGGTTTCGAGCCGGGAACTTTCCCATATCGTCAACATGCAATCGGCGGCCATCATCGTGACGGGGTTTTCCGCCGGGTGGCTCGGCCGGCGTATCGGGGACCACCATGCCCTGATCACGGGAACGCTCCTGGCCATTGTCTCCCTGGTCCTCCTTTCCGCCACCATGGACCTGAAACTCATCTACCTGAGCAACTTTTTGAAAGGCGCGTCGGATGTGATCATCATGGCGTCGGCCTATGCCGTGGCCTCGTCTCTTATTGCAGCCAAGACCCGGGGCCGGTTTTTCGGCATTTTCAACGCCACCTTCTTTTTGAGCTGGGGTTTGGCCGGGACCCTCATCGTGGGACCGGCGGCGGATCTGCTCATGATCCGGGGAATCCCCGAGGCGCTTTCTTATCGCATTGCCTTTGTACTGGCCGCCGGAATGACTTTCCTCGGGCTGGTCCTCATGATCTTTCTTATGGCCTCAAAGCGGTTCACGCCAAAAGCCCCCCGATCCATGGTGCGCGCCGCCGGTCCCTGACGAAAAGGACGCTTGGAACGCCCTATTCCACCTTGTAAAACGCCTTGGCCTTGGCGTTGCAGACCGGGCAGGTATCCGGGGGTTCGTTTTCACAGGTGTAGCCGCACACCGAACACACGAAATAGTCGGCCTCCTCCGGGTTTTCGAGGTTGTCGAGCGCCTTCTGATACAGGGCCGCATGAACCTTCTCCACTTCGTTGGCATAGGTGAAGCTGCGTTCGGCGATCTTGTCGCCGGCGGCCTCGGCGTCTTCGATCATGGCCGGGTACATGCTTTTAAATTCATGGGTCTCTCCGGCAATGGCCTCTTTGAGGTTATCCGCCGTCCCATGAATCCCCTTGAGGGCTTTCAGGTGGGAGTGGGCATGGATGGTTTCGGCCTCGGCGGCGGCCCGGAAGAGTTTTGCCGCCTGGGGGTATCCGTCCTTTTCGGCCTGCTTGGCAAACGCCAGGTACTTGCGATTGGCCTGGGACTCACCCGCAAAGGCGTCCTTCAGATTTTTTTCGACTTGACTCATGTGGGTTTTCCTCCTGTTGATTAATGGTTTTGACCGGAATACTCTCGAAAAGCCCGCTTTTTAAGACCGGGCCGGGGAACACATTGTTCAAACAGACATTTTCCTTAAACCGGATCGGTTTTCTCATTAATGAAAACGGTTACTATTTTTTATTGAGTATCCGATTCCCTGTCAACCTAAAACCGCGGCATCCATCGTCGGGCAAAACGGGCACGAATCCTGTCGATGGTGTCCCGGTCGGGAAGAAAGGGATTTTCCGGCAAACGGGGTGTTTCGATATGCAATTGATTGAAAAAGGGGGTCTCTTTGAGCTTGAGGTTATAGGCCGCCACCATGAGGGTCTCCAGGGACAGGACATCGGCGATGTTATACGACAAAAGCGTTTCCAGGGCCCTTGGATTTCGTCTCCGCATGTATTCCTGCCAGAACAGCACAGCGAAGTAGCCGTCCACGCCTTCCAGGTCCCCTCGATGAATGCCCAGCGCCCGCTCACACCCTTTCAGCCCGCCTTTCAAGCCGAGGCTGTGCAGGACGTATCGCAGATCGATGTGGGCACAATCCACCCGGATCCCGAAGTAGCGTTCGATAAAGGGAATATCAAAAGATTTTCCGTTGTAGGTGACCACCACCGCGTACCGGAGAATGTCCTCCGGAAAACGGTGAAGATTCTTGCCGTTGACATAATAAAAAATTTTTTTGCCGTCATACAGGGCGATGGTGGTGATCTCGTTTTCCCAGTCGCTCAACCCGGTGGTTTCGATGTCCAGGTATACGGTTTCGCCCCTGAACTCGGGAAACAGGCGCCACTGCAAATGGGACGGGAGGCGATCACCGAAAAACCGGGGGGCTCTTCGGCGCAACCCCTCCCGGGAGGCTTCGATGTGCCCGTCGATTTCCCCTTGTTTTCCCGGTAGAAACCCCCTTGGAAGGCCCAAGGTCCAATCATCCCAGGTCCGGACGCCTGCCCGCCACAACCGCCTTTCGGTCTTGATTCCGATTCCCGGAATATGGACAAACGTATGCGTCAGCATTTCCGGACCACCCCTTTGATGGCCGAAAGGACACGATCGTGGATACCGCCCACGGTGGCCACCACCCCCCGGTTTTGATTCAGGGTTTCTCCCCGGGAAAAATCCAGGGGGTTCCCCGCAATATCCGTCACCCGTCCCCCCGCCTCTTCGATGATGCGGGTTCCGGCGGCATGGTCCCAGATCTTTTCCACATAGTCTTTTTTTCGCGGAATCCTCAGGTAGATATCGGCGATATCGAGGGCAAGTGCACCGTATTTGGCCTGGCTGTCCATGCGCACGGGCGGGACATGGGATCCCAGGCGGCGCTGGATGGCGGCATGGATCTCATGGGCGGCGTGGGAAGGCTCCACCGACTCGCACAGTCGGGCCTGATCCGGGGAAACGGATGCACTCCGGCGGATTTGTTCCGCATCCCCGCCGTCGACTCCCAAGACCCGGGCCCCGCCCCCCCGCACCGCAAAAAGAATGCATCCGGCGTTGCCTCCGGCCGCCGGTCTCCTTCCCAGGCCGGGGCATCCCAGGATTCCCACTTCCACGATCCCTTTGTCGATCAACGCCAAGGCGACGGCGTACCCGCGCCGGGACAAAAACCCTTTGGTTCCGTCAATGGGATCCACCGTCCAGAATCGCCCCCGGGTATCAAACGGGCGCCTTCCATAATCGATGAGATCGGACAAACTCTTCTCCGTCAACCCGGGCCGTTCCTTCCCGGCGACGAACAGGACCGCCCGGCAAATCTTTGCCTCCCTTCGGAGAAGACCGGCGTCTTCTTCACCCACCACCCGGTCCGTCGGGAATGTGTTCAACAGGGCCGCCGTGATGACCGCCTGCGCGGCGAGATCGGCAAGGGTTACGGGGGAGCGATCCGCCTTTTCAAACGCTTGTGCGTGCGCAGGATCCTCTTGAACGCGGCGGCATACCCCCAGTGCCTTCTTGACCGCGGATACGCCCGTTTCAATTTCGATAAAATATTTTTCCATATTGAGGTTATCTTTACAGATGAAAAATCCGTTGACAAGAAACAATTTCATGGATATTTAGATATATGAGCAATTATTAAAATATCCACTGGCCGTACTGACGCGTATGCCCCGGATCTTTACAGAAAATGAAAACAGCGAGCGGTGCTTTATCCGCCGGATCCACAGGGACCGCATTGAAACAGCCGAAAAAAATGCGCTTCCGGAAAGGGATCTGAATCGGCTCGTCCGGATCTATAAGGCCCTGGGGGATGGAACGCGGCTGAAAATCGCGTTCGCCCTTGCCGAAGGGGAGATGTGCGTATGTGACCTTGCCGCCTACCTGAAATTGAGCGAGTCGGCGGTGTCCCATCAGTTGCGGCTTCTCCGGGACCTGAACCTGGTGAAAAACCGAAGGGATGGTCAGATCCTTTATTATGCCCTGGACGATGATCACGTGTTCGAGTTTCTGCGCATCGGTCTGGAACATGTTCGAGAATGATTTTATAGCCCTTGATTTACGCCCAACTGAGGACTTCATTGAACGCAAAGGGGGTCGGCGGCGCCGGTTTCTCTTTTTCGCGTAAGACCATAAGGGGATTATCATGGACATTTTGTTCATTCCGTTTTTAGAGGCCTGGAAGCTGCTCCTGGAGGCTTCCGTGTACGTGGTTTTCGGGTTGATGGTCAGCGGATTCCTCCGGGTTTTTCTAAACCCCAACGTCATTGCCCATCATTTGGGGGAAGGAAAAATTCGATCCGTCTTCAAGGCGGCGTTGCTGGGGATCCCGATCCCCCTCTGATCGTGCGGGGTATTGCCCGCAGCCGTGTCGCTGCGGAAACAAGGTGCGAACAAAGGGGCGGTGAGCGCCTTTTTGATCTCCACCCCCGAGTCGGGGGTCGACTCCATCGCGGTGACCTACGCCCTCATGGATCCGGTCATGACCGTGGCGCGTCCGGCGGCGGCCTTCATCACCGCCTCCGCGGCCGGGCTTGCCGAAAACCTGACCGTCCAAGAAAAGGACTCCGCGCCCTGGGTCCCGAATCTTTCCTGTCCCGTGGACAATTGCTGCGACGGCGTGGACTGCGATCCGGAAACACACCGCAGACACCACTCCTTTTTTGAAAAAATCAAGGCGGGACTCATATTTGCGTTCATGGACCTCTGGGACGATATGGCCGGGTGGTTTTTCCTGGGGCTCATTCTGGCGGGACTCATCACCGGCTTCATCCCCAGCGAATGGATGAACCGGTACCTGGGAGGCGGATTGACGGCCATGCTCGTGATGCTCCTGGTGGGGATCCCCCTGTATATCTGCGCCACCGCTTCCACGCCCATCGCCGCCGCACTGATTCTGAAAGGGGTCAGCCCGGGGGCGGCCCTGGTCTTCCTCCTGGCCGGACCCGCCACCAACATCACTTCTTTGACGGTCCTCGCCGGCACCTTGGGGAAACGCTCCACGGCCATCTATCTTACAGCCATCGCCGTGTTTTCCATCGCCTGCGGCTTGATGCTGGATTGGATGATCGGATATTTCGGCTGGACCGTCCAAGCCCTGGCCCAAAGCCCCAAGGAGATCATCCCCGAATGGCTCGAATACCTGGGGGCCCTTTTCCTGGGAGGGCTTTTCATCCTTTCATTGATCCGGAAAAGGCGCCTGAAAAGAGAAGAAGAACACGAAGGAACACTCCCCGGTACCCCGCCGCACCCTCCCGAAAGCGCCTCTGGAGGGGGTGTATTTTCCGGAAAAAAATGCGACTGTGATGCGCCGACCTGACCCGACACCGCGTAACCGGGGCGGTTACGATAAAAACGGGCCGAAAGCCGGATTTATTCCCAGTTCAGGAGGCGGCGTTCCCCTTCCAGTTGTTGGATTTCGGTGATGTCCTGACTCGCTTCGAGGCACCCTTTGTAGGTGCCGTCCGAGGCGCGCACGGCAAAATACTGGATAAAGACCATGCGTCCCTTGAGCCGGATCCAGAACGCGGCGCGGTCTTTTTCACCGGAGCGAAGGGCCTTCAATATTTTTTCGACGACGTCGATGCTCTTGGGAGGGTGACACCGGGTCACCTCCCGACCGATCACCCCGGGGCTCCGGGGGAAAATGCGTTCCTTTCCGGCCGAATAATAGGCCACCCGGTCGTTTTCATCCACGAAAGTCAGGTCCACGGGGAGGTGCGTCAGGACCGCATCCACCTGCTCCGGGGTCAAGGCCCCCGTGCTCAAGGAAATCCTTCGGGCCGCGCCGTCTTGTTCCGGGGCCGTATCCGGTTTCGGTGCCCACCCTTTGTCCGGCGTGATCCAGGCATACCCGATCTCTTCTTCTCCCTGCCGGACTTTTGCCCATTCACCGTCCGAAAGGGTCTCCAGGGCCATGGGAAAGAGGATGTGCTCCTCCTTGTAGATCATGTCCTTGACGGCGGTCAGGAGTTCTTCCAGCGTCTTTGTTTCCGTACCTTTCCTCGTGGCCTTTTTTTCCTGCGCAAGTTTCTTGAAAAGGGCCCGGATATCGTCGTGAATGGCCCACATCACCGAGGACGGGCCGGAAATCCCATGGGCTTCCAGGAGGGGGAACAACTGGTTTTCCTTCCGCAGATAATGGATATGGATCCGGGAAAGCCTCTCGATGAGGCTTTCCAGTTCTCCTGCGGCCGCGTTTGATGAAACCAAGGCTTCCATATCGGCGATGATCTTTTCCGCGGCCCGGTTTTCCTTCATGAAGGTGTGCACCGGGTGTCCCGGCGACGCGCCGGGGATCTCGTGACGTTCCAGGGATTCCTTAAAGACCTGAACATGGACGTCGCACAATCGTTTGACTTCCGTCTCGGGGAGGCCTTCTTCGATGAGCTGCTGTTCCATGGCGGCGATCTCGGACGGAGAGACCTCTTTCACCAGTTCCCGGAAGCGCTGCTTGAGGACCTCCATGTCTTCTCCGGCGTGGAGATCCCGGATGATTCCTTTTAATGTCTCTTGTTTTTCCGCGGCGTCACGGACCGCCTCCCGTGTCCCGCCCGCGTGGGTTTCCACGGCCTCTTTGATGAAGGCGATCAGTTCCGGCAAGGGGATGTTTCCGATGCCGGAAACCTGCTTCAAGGTGGCCACCTTCCCGATGGTCTTTCGCATGATGGGATTTTTTAAGTTCTTGAATTTAGATGATTTTTCCACCAACAGATCTTCCAGAAACGGATAATTGGAAAGCAAGTCGTCGATTTTGGTCTTTTCCGAAATGTCCATGGGGCAACCTTTTCCTTTCCGGCGTTTTTAAGGTTTTTCGACGTCAAAGGGTCTTTTGGTTGAAGTCGTTGAGCTCGCAGGTGTCTTCTTGAACCGGACAGGAGGTACATCCGCAACCGCATCCCTCGGTCTCCGTCTTTTTAAACATATGATAAAACCGCCTGGCAACAAAAAAGCCCGCCAGTCCCACAATAACGGCAACGATGAAAAGTTCCATCCAATCCTCCTTTAATATCCCAGGAATCTCCCTGCCTGGAACAGGGTGACGGCGAGGACAAAGGCCAAAAGGGTATTGAAAATCATGGAAAAAATCCCCCATTTCCATGATCCGGCTTCCCGGGAAATACAGATCACGGTGATGAAGCACGGTGTATAAAATATGGTAAAAAGCAACAGGCTCAATGCCGTCAACGGCCGCCAACCCGGAGAGGCGGCCAATTTTTCGGACAAGGGGAGGCTTTCTTCCGCATCGATCTCCCCCAATGAATAGGCGGTGCCCAGGGTGGAGATCACCACCTCCTTTGCCGCAAAGCCGCCGATCAGGGCGATATTCACCCGCCAGTCGAATCCGGCCAGCCGGCTGATCCTTTCCAGGGCGACACCGATACGGCCGGCCACCGAATACCGCAAGGCCGCCTCCCCCAATGCGGCGTCCGCATTCCGCAGTCTTTCCGCTTCCGGCGCATTTTCTAAGGCCGATGTATCGGCGGCAGCCGCCGGTTTGAGTTGGGCCAGAACCGCCGCTTGTTCAGAAGCCGGAAGCCGCGGAAAACTCATCAGGGCCCACAGGAGAATGGAAATCGCCAAAATCACCGTTCCGGCTTTTTTGATGTATTGCCACGTGCGCTCCCAGGTATGGATCAACAATCCTTTCAGGATGGGGAATCGGTAGGGGGGGAGTTCCATCACGAAAGGGGTGGGCTCCCCCCGGATCACGGTGACGCGCAGGAATTTGGCCACGGCCAGCGCCCCGGTCCAGGACACAAGGGTGATGGCGAACATGAAGAGTGCCTCGTTTTCCTTGAAAAACGCGGCAATGAGGAGGGCAAAGACCGGGAGCTTGGCCCCGCAATTCATGAAAGGCGCCGTCAGCAGCGTGGCCAGCCGTTCTTTCGGGGACCGGAGGGTGCGGGTGGCCATGACCCCGGGGACGGCACAGCCGCCGGCGATCCCTCCGGAGACGATGTAGGCCATGACCGAGCTTCCGTGGAGCCCGAAGAGGCTGAAGACACGGTCCAGCATGAAGGCCATGCGCGCCAGATATCCGAAATCCTCCAAAACGGCGATGCCGAAAAACATCATCATGATCAACGGAACAAAACTCAACACCCCGCCCACACCGTCGATAATACCGGAAACGATAAGAGACCGGACCATTCCTTCGGGAATTGTGGCGACAGCCAACGCGCCAAGCCATTCGAAGAACCCCTCCACCCAGGCCACCGGAATTTCGCTGTAGGTGAAGGTGAAATGGTACAGGCCGAGGATGATCAGCAACATGACAACGGGTCCCATCACCCGGTGGGTAAGGACTTTGTCGATTTTATCGGAATGGTAGAGTCGGTGCTGATCCGTTCTTCGGGAAAGGACACCCTGTTTTAAAATGGAATAAATATACCCATACCGTTGGTCGGCGATGAGGGCCTCGGGATAATTCCCCGTGGTGGCCATCAGATGGTCGGAGACCTTCCGGACCACCTGTTCCAGGCGTTTTGAAATCTCCGGATCCGCTGCCCGCCCCTTTGCAAGAATCTGTTCATCGTTTTCCATGTACTTCAATGCAACCCAATGGACGGGATAGGTGGCCGTCAAAAAGCAATGCGCCTGGATTTCCTTTTCCATCTCCATGAGGGCACGATCCAAGTCGTCTCCGTATGAGATGCGCAACGGCGGCGGCCCTAAAGCAGCGGCGGCCTTTTCGGCCGTTTCCATCAATTCCCGCTTTCCGCGACCCGTACGCGCCACGGTGGGCACCACGGGAACGCCCAAAAGGACGCTAAGCCTTTCCACGTCAATCTCGATACCCCGGCTCTTGGCCACATCCACCATGTTCAACGCGATACATAAAGGGACCCCCAGTTCGAGAAATTGCACGGCGAGATAAAGGTTTCGTTCCAGGTTGGAAGCATCCACGATATCGATGACCAGATCGGGGTTTTCGTTGACGAGAAAATCCCGCGTCACCACCTCTTCCAGGGAATAGGCCGTCAAGGAATAGGTGCCGGGAAGGTCCACGATCCGAATCCGAGTGTTGCCGGCCGCATATATCCCGATCTTTTTTTCTACGGTCACTCCCGGATAATTCCCCACATGTTGCCGTGCTCCCGTAAGGGCGTTGAAGAGGGTGGTTTTCCCGGAATTGGGGTTTCCGGACAGGGCGATGACGGCTTCCTTTTTCATTCCACATTGACTTCGATGAAGTCGGCCTCCTTGTTTCTCAGGGTCAAGGTGAAATTCATGACCCGCAAGGCCACCGGATCGTAAAGCGGCGCCCGTCCCTGAATTTTAATGGGGGTTCCCGGAACCAAGCCCATGTCGCGAATCCGCCGGCCCAATTCTCCGTTGGCCTTGATCGCTGCGATGGTGCCGCTCTGGTTGTCTTTCATCTGCCGCATCAGGATGCGCTGCATGGCGTTTCCTCCGATACTTGCCTTATTTGGATCGACTTTTAAATGCGTTCACCGCAACAATACTTTTTCAGTATGCTTAACTTTTTTAAGATGTCAAGACATTTTTAAGGTAAAATAAAAAAATTGTTTGACTTTAAAAATGAATATATTATTCTAATCATGGAAATAAAGGGGGCAATGGCATGAAATCCAGGAAAATGCCACTTTCGGAAAGTCTCGAGGATTATCTGGAAACCATCTTCGACTTGGAGAAAACCCACAAAGTGGCCCGGGCCAAGGACATCGCCGAACGGATGGGGGTCCACTCGGCGGCCGTCACCGGCGCCTTAAAGAGCCTGGTGGAAAAAGGGCTTGTCCATTATGCCCCCTACCGATTCATCACCCTGACCGAAAAAGGGACCCGAATCGCCCGGGAAATCACCCGTCGCCACGACATTTTGAAGGATTTTCTTTTTCGGGTCCTCCAGGTGGACGCGGAGACGTCGGAGGCGGCGGCGTGTCGCATGGAACACACCATGGATGCCAAAACCATTGACAAGTTACTAAAATTCATTGAATTTATCGACAATTGTCCCCGAACGGGAAATGATTGGATCCAGGCGTTTTTAAATTATTGCGCCACCGACGCCAACGATCGAAACGATTGCCTGTCCTGTCTCGACGCCTGCCGCCATCAATACGATGCCGGCAATCCATCCGGCTGAAGGATTTCCCCTCCCCCTTCAGCGGCGTCCGCTCCGCCGCCGGGTAAGATAAGCGCGTTCTTTTCGAGGGGATCGTATGTTTTCCATTTTCCGTCAATGAAAATCGGGGGGGAAAGGCGGGTTTCATCCCGGCCGCACCGCATGAGCCGGTCCGAGGCCATCATCCATCCCGTAAATAATCCGTATTCCTGAACAGCGGCCTTGGCATAGGCCGAACAGGAAGGAAACATGGGACATTCCCCCGCCCGCACGGCGGACAAATGATCCAAGGGGCCTTCGTAAAAACGGATCATCATCGACAGGGGATCCCCAGGCGTACTTCTTGAAATCCCCGTTGTGGCACACGCCGTAAAAACCAGGCAAAAACCCGCGATGCAACTCATGAGATAATCTGCCGGAATGAGCCTTTTGCTCATGGCGTGTTTTTTCTCCATCGAAGGAAAAGGCGCTTCAGGCCGAGGGACAGAAAGAATCCGGCCGCCGCCGCCAGGATAATGGCCGCCCCGGACGTCAGGTTGAAGGCAAAAGCAAGGAAAAGCCCCGCCCCCGTAAAAAGGGCGCTCAAGGCCACCGCCAGAAGCATCATGGACCGCAGGGAGGCGGCGTAGCCTTCCGCAATGAAAGGGGGAATCGTCATCAAGGCCATGACCAGAATCAATCCCACCACCCGAATAATCAGAACCACGGCCACGGCAATCATGCAAACCAGAAAAACGTAGAGCCCTCCCACCGGCACCCCGCGAAGCCGGGCGAACTCTTCGTCAAAGGCCATGGAGGACAGGTCATGGTAGAAATACCCCACGGAAAGGATCACGAAAAGGCTCGTTCCGGCCAGGACAAAAAGGTCGATACGGGTGACGGTGAGAATACTCCCGAAAAGATAACTCATCAGATCCACGTGATACCCGGGGGTCAGGTCCACAAAGAGGATCCCCAGGGCCATTCCCACCGCCCAGATCACCCCGATCACCGTATCGGAGCGGTGTTTTGCATGGAAAGTGATGGCCGCCATGACCAGGGCCGTGGCCAGGGTAAACCCCAGGGTACCGGCAAGAAAGGGGATTCCGAAAAAGATGGAAAGCCCGATGCCGCCGTAAGCGGCATGGGCGATGCCGCCGGAAAGAAAAACCAGACGGTTGATCACCACCAGGGTGCCGATGACGCCGCACAGGATGCTGGCCAGAAACCCCACGATCAACGCGTGTCTGAAAAAATCGAACTGGAGGATCTCGAGCATCCGTCAGTCCTCGTGGGATCTCAAGACCCGATGGGGGTGTCCGTGGGCGATCAAATCGACCGGGCACTGGAAGGCACCCATCATCTCATCCGTAATTTCGGCTTCATCGTGATAGTGCAGCCGTTCATTGACGCAGGCCACCGCATGGCAGTGACTCGATACCACCATCATGTCATGGCTCACCAGGAGAATGGTCATCCGGGCATTGAGGGCTCTCAGCAAATCATAAAGTTCCCCCTGCCCCTTGGCATCCACGTTGGCGGTGGGCTCGTCCAAAAAGAGCATCTCGGGTTCGGCCGCCAGGGCCCGGGCAATGAGAAGACGCTGTCGCTGTCCCCCGGAAAGGACCCCCACCGGACGGTTCCGCAGGTCCCAAATCCCCAACTGCTCCATGACGTGTCGGGCCGCTATCTTGTCGCGGTTTCCGTGGCCCCGTCCCTTGGAGCCCGGCATCCGGCGTCCCATGAGCACCACGTCCAGGGCCGTCACGGGAAGCCCTTTTTCGATATGGATCCCTTGGGGAACGTATCCGATCCGGTGGGCCGCCGCCGAAGGAGGGGCATCAAAGAGACGGATCTTTCCCCGATCCGGTTTCAAGAGCCCCAGCATCAGTTTCAAGAGGGTGGTTTTCCCGCCGCCGTTCGGGCCGATGAGGGCCAAAAATTCCTTTTCCCGGACCACCAGGTCCACTTCCCGCAGGACCGGATGCCCGTTGTAGGAAAACCAGAGGTCTTCAACGCGAATGATTTCCCGAGACATATTGCGGTTCAACCAAAACAGCCCACGGGGCTTGCTTTGAGTGCATGAAGAACGCCGTGGCACCGGCAGGCGGTTCCCAAAAGAAAGGGGCCGTCCATTTTTTCGATGCGCCCTTTCATCTCCCACAAGGCATCCGGCCGGTACCCTCCGACCCCGGGATAAAGGAGGCGGCTGTGAACGACAACGGAAGGGAAACCGGTTCGCTGGAGTTTTTCAAAAAGGGTGACCATATCTTCCTCCCGGGGATGACCGGTCACCGTGCAGCGATCCTTTGGTTCCGGGCAATCCTCGGGACATTGAAAATCAGCGAAGCTGACATACACCGCCTCGTCTTCTCCGCGAAAAGGATTCGGGAGCGCGGCAAAGTATTCTTCCGGCACCGGAACGGTTTGCAAACGGACCTTGAGCGCATTTTCCATGATCCAAGAACAGGCCACGTGTACCGGCGCCGCAGGGATGATCCAATCCGGGGCCGGCGCCGTCTTGAGATGCCGCGTCATGAACGCAACCCCGTCCTCCTCAACGACTTCGACCCGGTCCCGCCAGGGCGCGATTCGTGCGGGATCCGGATCCACAACGGTGATACGGGCATCCGGCCTGGATCGCAAAAGAAGCGCGGCGGCCCGGGATCCGAATTTTCCGCAACCGATAATCCATACATTCATCGTCGGGCTTGTCTCCGATTCGAAACCGGGGCATCAGTCATCATGCGCATTCGAAGCCAGGCAATGATCCAACCACTCCCGGAGCACTTCGCCGGAAGGCGTGGTTTCAAAAACCAGTTCATCGTTTACGAAAATGGACGGTACGGGTACCGGACGCCCCAGTCGTTTCGACAGTTCTCCGTAGCGCAGGGCCCCCGTCATCTTTTTGGTCTCCACCTTTTCATAACGCACCGCGTCCCCGTAATCCGGGAGCACCGATTCGACCACCCGGGCCATATATTCACAGGGGATTCAGTGTTTCCCTTCGGAAAGGACTTCCAGAGTAAGGCGCGGCACCTCTTTTGTGTTTTTCATGACGTTATCCTCCTTGACGCCGCTTCTGAGATAAGGCGTCTTCAATGGCTTCTTCGAGCTCGAACCGCGGGGGAATGCTTTCCGCCACGAGTTCTCCGTCGATGAACAGGGAAGGAACAGGCGCCAGGCGGCAGTGGGTGCGCACCGCTTCCTCCCCGAACAGGGCGCACGAAAGCTCAAAGAAGCGTTTCCGGCCGTTGCCTTTCAGAAACTCCACCCGCCGGTATTCCACTCTTCCGGTGTATTGGGGGAGCACTTCCCGCACCGCTTCATCCATGAAATGGCAGGGGAGGCAGTAGTCGGCCTTGTAGATGACCTCGATCAGGATTTTATCGTTGAATTGGGACGCCATGGGGCAGCAGGGCTTTGTTTACCGAATTCGGCGGATTTTTCTTCGTAAACGGACAAAAAGAACAGCGTTGCCAGAGGCTGGGTAAACAAAGACCCCACGGCCACGGAGCCTCCCACCGCAGTGATGGCGATGAAGATGAGAACCGCCACCGCGTGGTCCTGCTTGCTCCCTGACATGGCCATGGCATAGCTGGTCTTGACGGCATCCATGAGGCCCAGCCCCCGATCCGTCATGAGCGGGATCATGTAGAAGCAGGAAAAAAGCACCCCCAGAATCACCAGAAATCCCGGGAGGACCAGGAGGACAAATCCGATAATCGATGCGATGAAGACCACGATGCCGAAAAAGAGCAGCGGCAAAAACAGGCGCATCTGGGAAAAAAGGTCCTGGACCTTCGGTTCTCTGCCCGTCCGCATCAGCAGCAGCAGGGATTGGGTATAGCCGGCCAGGGTCACCGGGGCGAGAATACCGAGGGTGACAATGGACACGGCGAACATGACGAGGGTCAAAATCACCAAAGGGACAATGCATTTCAGGGTCATTGTCCAGGCGGTCTCAAGGTGCTTTTTAAAATCCACGAGAAGTCTCCATTTTCGATCAGCCTTTTTTCACGTTCTTTTATTCGATTTCAGCACGGATTGTCAATTGCAATCCCGTATCCTTTTTGCATCGCCGCTTTACGCTTTGCGGCACCGAAACCCCCGGAACCGGCTGCACGCGCATGAGAACACCGGTTGACAGCGTCCCGGTGCCTTTATATGGTGGACCCGCCACGTCGGCCGACGTCTGATGAAATCGTAAAAGGGCCGATCCTGTCGGGTTTGGCGGGAGGGTTCTAATCTTTACGGTTTCAACACGTTTATGGATTGAAAGAAAACAGACATGACGCGGGAAGACCCCCAATATTTTATCCAGGGCATCATCGCTAAAGACCGCAGGATGCTTTCCAAGGCCATCACCCGGGTGGAAAGCCGGCTGGCTTTGCATCAGGCCCTTGCCCAGGAAATCGTCGACGGCATTCTTCCTTACACCGGGAATGCGGTTCGTCTCGGGATCACCGGTGTGCCCGGCGTGGGGAAGAGCACCTTCATCGAGAGTTTCGGCACGACCCTTGTGGAAAAAGGGCACCGCCTGGCCGTGCTGGCCGTGGATCCGAGCAGCCGGCGGAGCGGCGGGAGCGTAATGGCCGATAAAACCCGTATGGAAAAGCTATCCACACATCCCTTTGCCTTCATCCGTCCTTCTCCTTCCGGGGGAAGCCTGGGGGGCGTCGCCCGGAAAACCCGGGAAACCATGTTGATCTGCGAAGCGGCGGGATTCGACGTGATCCTGGTGGAGACCGTAGGGGTCGGCCAGAGCGAAATCTCGGTGGCGTCCATGGTCGACTTCTTCCTGGTCTTGATGCTGGCCGGCGCCGGAGACGAAATTCAGGGCATTAAAAAAGGGGTTCTTGAGATCGCCGATGCCCTCGCCATCAATAAAGCCGACCAGGACAATATCGAAAACGCCAAACGCGCGCAAAAGGAATATGAGACCGCCTTAGGACTCCTTGCGCCCGTCTCCCCCACCTGGAGGCCGCCGGTGCTCACATGCAGTGCAAAAGAACGCACGGGGCTCGATGAAATCTGGCAGGTGGTGTTGGATCATCGAGAAAAACTGGCGGCCGCCGGTGAACTGGCGGAAAAGCGCAGGCGTCAGGCCCTGGATTGGATGTGGGCGTTGGTGGAGGAAGGATTAAAGGACCGGCTCCACAGTCATCCGGAAATCAAGGCCCATCTTCCGGTCCTTATCCGAAACGTCCAAGCAGGTACGCTTTCTCCCACGGCGGCCGCATCCGAAATTCTCGGATGCCTGGACGGGCAGCCGCCGGAATCATTTTGAAATTCGGGTCCCGCCGGAGCCAGGGATTACGTCTTTGAGGCGTTTGCCTTTAGTTCGCTGATGGCTTTTTGGGCGTCGATTCGCAAAGCGCTTTTCGGGAACTGCTCATTGAATTGCTCGAACAGCTCAATGGCCTGATCCGTCTCTCCTTCCAGCGCCTTCCGTACGGCGGCTTTAAAGGCCTCCAGCTCTTCCTCGGTGACCGAAACGACGGTGTCTTCGCCCTTCCAGTAAAGGGATTCCCCTTCTTCCTGGCCCTTCCCCCGGATACCGGCGATGGAGGTCTCCGCGTCCACCTTTTTTTTGGGGATGATCTGGTTGACTTTGGTGAGCATCTTCTCCCAGAAATTCCCCTCGGCCTTGGGTGAATCGCCGGCATACAAAGAAACACCCGTCAAAAACAGAATGGCGGTGATTAAAGCGATCTTTTTCATTGTTTTCCCCAATCGTTGAAGGTTTTAAAAACCGCTTAAAAGCTCGATGGCCATCATCCGGTATCTCACGGCAACGCTGCGGTCGAGCTCGAAAGCTTTCCGGAAAGCCTTCTTGGCGGCCGCAAAGTCTTTCATTTCCTGATAACAACGGGCCTGGTTCACCCGGATCAAGGGATCGTTGGGTTCCAAAAGCGCGGCTTTTTCATAAATGCGTGCCGCTTCTTCGTATTTTTCCTCCAGAAAAAGCGCATTGGCTTTGTTGTTGACGGCGGCGGCATTCTCCGGCTCGATCACAAGGACCCTATTGAATGCCCGGATGGCTTCTCCCGGAACCCCTCCTTTTCCGTAAATGATCCCGATCTGCATTAACGCATATACATCATTTGGTTTCGAGGCAAGAATATCATAGTATTTTTTGGATTTCAACTTCAATTCCATGTTTTTCAACGTGGCCAGTTCCGAGCCGACCCGTTCCTTGAGGTTCTGTCGGGAAACGGCGGGGACCCGCCACCCCATCCCCGGGAGGCTTGCGGGTTTGAATTGTCGCCAGGAGGCGCGCATATCGATGGTTTCCAGGCCGTTTTTGTGCCATTGATAGTATGAAGCGCTTCCTTTTTCCCATGCTCTCATGAAGGAAGACCCCACAAGGGTGGTTTCCACCGGAACCCAGAGCTTCCCCTGGTGGATGACAAGGAGACCGTTCAAGGTATCGGGGTTGTTTCCCGATTCGATATCGGTGGAAAACATCATCAGCATGTGTCCCGGGATTTCCACGGCCTGGGTGTTGACGCCCATGCTTTCCAGACAGGCGGAGAAAAGGGCCACGAGATCATCACAGTCTCCGGATTTCCGCTTCAACGTTTCCCTGGGAAACTGAAGGTAGTCCACGTAGTCGATTTTTTCCGAGGTGATCTGGTAGGGGTTGTTCGGATCCGGGAGGTAGGTGATCCCCATGGCACCCAGCGCATGGAACACGAGTGCGGCCCGCTGGAAGGTGCTTTCGATCTTTCCGAAGGGCGTGACGGCCGCCCGAACGAAATCAATGATCACCGGATCTTTCGGCGTCACGAAGACGGCAAATCGTTCGGGGATGTTCCACGTCACCCGGTGGGGTTCATAGATATTGAGTGCGAATGTGCGGGTGAATTCCCGGGGCAGATCGTTATAAAAATAAGACGCCCGAACTTCGGTTTGAACCGGTGTGTCTTCCGTGACGTCTAAAATCTTGTTGTTGAAGACCGCCTTGAGGAGGACGTCCCGGCTCTTGCCCGGCTCCAGATCCCGAATCACCGTTTGCGCGGGAAAGTCCATGAATTCCTTGATCATAAACGATATTTTGAGGTTTGAAATCAGATCCCCGGAATTGTTCAACACCCGGATGCGCCCGACCCCTTCCTCCTCGTAAATCTTATAGGCATTGGAAAAAATGTCCTGCATTTCCACCACCATGATTTCGATGGGATCTTTGGTGGCCACGCGGGTCTTGGCGGTGATCGTCACCGGCGGTCCTTCCCGGCCGTCGATGCTCACCGCGGCAACAAGGTAGGTGTAGGCCGTATCGGGTGAAAGGGATTGATCTTTGAAGGTGCGCTCTCCGGTCCTCCCGATTTCAAAGCGTTGATTTCCCGCCTGCCGGTAAACAACCCACTCTTTGACCAGGAATCGGTCCTCTGAGTCCCAGGAAAGGGTGACGGACCATTCCATGCCCAACGCCTTGAGGTTCGTGGGCGCCTGGGGGGTATAAACCTCCGGCCGGGCCGCCACCACTTGGGTGGGGAGACTTTCGTTTCCATTTACCGCCAGGGCCGAAACCCGGTAGAAATAATTCCGGCCTCCGGCGACCTGCGTATCCACGAATCGACTTTCCCGGGCGTCGCCGACCCGAAGAAAAGGGGCATCCAGCGAATCACTGCGATACACTTCATAGGTAACGGGAAAAGATACCGGACTTTCCCCCCAGGCCAGTTCAACCCGGTGGGGGCCCGGCGTCACGGTGATCTCCCCCGGCCGTTCAGGGGTAACGATCTGCTGCAACACCTGGATCCTTGAATTTCCGGTGTCGGCCACGAAAAGAACAAGGTCCTCGTTGACCGCAATGCCCGCCGGATCCATAAAATCCCCTTTCCCCCTTCCTTCAATGCCGATGCTGCGTAAAAAGCCGCCTTGGGTGTCGAAGACCCGGATTCGATCGGCATCCGCATCCGTGACATAGATTTCGCCATGCCTCACGCATAAATCCACAGGGGAATCGGATCGACCCCGCAGGGAAAAGGAGCCCACGGGTTCCCCGGAAGGATTATAGATGTGCACCCTTAAGGCCTTGTCATCGAGTACGTAAAGATGGTCGGAAGCATCCAGGGCAAGGGCGACAGGCCTTTCCAAAGGGCTCCCCGACGGATCCCGACGGATGACGGTGGAAAGGACGACACCCTCCGATTTGAAGGCCTGCAACCATATCCAGCGATTCCCGGCATCGACCATGGAAATCACCCCGTTTCGGCTCACGGCGATATCCCGGACATCCGCAAGGCGTTTCAAGTTTTTATCGGTAAGCTCAAAAGCCTGTGCCTGAACAACACCGTGGGCGTCGATTTTCACCGCCTGTTTGTCCGCCCCGTCCAGAATCCAGAGAAATCCCGACGGATCCGGGGCGACGGAGACCGGTGCCATCGCTTTGGATACCGGAATCCGTGTGGTTTCCCCGTCTTGAATCCGATAGACGCCGGATTGATCATCCACGGCATAGAGACCGCCTTTTCCATCCCATACCAACCGGGCGGCATTCAGGGCCAGGTCTTTTATCCATCGCACGGACGCCGGCGGCGGGGACTTGGTCCAAAATCGGGTGGACGGTTCCGGGTCCGGTAAAAATTGATGAATCCGCCCCCGCTTTTCATCCGCCACCAAAAGACGCCCCCCCGCATCCACGGCCAGGGCGCCCACGGCGCCGAATTGCCCCGAGCCGGTGCCCCGGCTTCCAAAGGCATAGAGCAGCTGCAGGTCATACCCGTATTTCCGGATGACGAGGGTTTCCCGATCCGCCACATAGGTACCGTCTTTTGCGGCGACAACGGCATAGGGCTTGTTCACGTGGGGCAAGGTATCGATAAACGCACCGGACGCATCGCAGACTTTTACGGTATCATCCCCTGCATCCACAATGTAGATCAACCCCCGGGCATCCACCGCCACCTGAACGGGATTCACCAGGGATACGGTTTTCGCCTTTTCTTCTTCGGTCCCCTTTTTTTGTAAAATGCGCCGGATTTTTTCGAGTTCTTCTTGTTTTAAATCTCTGGGTTCGGGTTTTTCCAGGAGGATCTTTTTGGATTTTTCATCTTTGACCGGCAGAACAGGTCCCACGGAAGCGATATATTCCCCGTTGGGGCCGAATATCTGGATCCGCCGGTTGCCGGAATCGGCCACATAGAGACGATCCTCGGAAAAGGCCATCCCCAGGGGTCGGTTGAAGGCCTTGGGCCCGCTTCCCCGAGTCCCGAAACCGCCGATTCGTCTCCCCTCGGAGTCAAAGAGCACCACCCGATGGGTGCCGGCATCCGCCACATATATCCTCCCGGGCCCCGCTGCCGCCCCGGACGGATCTTTCAGCGGGGGGGCGGCCTCTGCCCCCATTACAGGAAAGGGGCGCCTTTCCTTCTTTTTCGGATCGATCACTTCCATAGCGCCGTCTTGTTTCAAGACAAGGAAGCGGTCTTTGGAATCCACAACGAAAGATTCGATTCCGGGTACCGGGATGTCCGCAATAAACCGGATCCGCGCATCGAGGGATTTCAGCGCCACAGAAGCCGTAGGGGGCGCAGAAGGGGGCGCGGCACAGGCCGATAACAACACGAAGAAGGCGCCACATACCCAACTACGTCTGGTATAAAAGGATTTTTTCATCTTGGCGGTCTTTCTCCCTTGGAAGGTGTGGAGCCCGCCCGCCCTGAAGGGCGGGGCTCCCCGGTAAGGAAAATAATCTAATTTAGAAAATGCCGCTTTTCGAGTCAAGTGTTTTCGCCTTTTCATTGTGCTGGACGCCCGTCTCTGTTACATAGTTTTCGATAAACGGAGGCATTTCCTCAATGGTTGATAGGGTCGGTGATTTCAGGCAATGCCGGGAAACCCGGGAAAGAAAAACCGGATGGTTTTATGAAAGAAACGTCAAAAGCCTTTTTGCTCCGCCCGCTGTCCATTACGATTTTGAGCCTTGTGTTGACGGGGACGGCCTTCATCACGGGAATTTCCTTCCTGGAGTTGATGGAGCTGAAAACCGTGGACCTCCGCTTTGTCTCCCGGGGGCCGATTCCGGCCTCCGGCGACGTGGTAATGGCCATTATCGACGAAAAAAGCCTGGAAGTCGAAGGCCGGTGGCCCTGGCCCCGATCCAAGATGGCCCGTCTCGTGGATGTCCTTTCCCAAAGCGGGGCAAGGGTCATCGGGTTTGATATCGGTTTCCTGGATCCGGATGAAAATGTGGCGCTCAAAGTCATCGACGCCGTCTCAGAAAAAACCGACGACCTGGACATCCATGATGAAGGATTCATGGATTTCATGGGAACCTTCCGGGAAAATGCGGACAATGACCGCCGCCTGGCCCAGGCCATCCAGCGTTCCCGATCGGCCGTGGTCCTGGGGCATTTTTTCCATATGCGCGAGTCGGACCTGAATTACGATATCCTTCCCTCCGAAATCGAACGCCGCCTGGAAGGCATCGCCGACTCCCGTTATCCTGAAACAGAATTTCTGGACGGCGCCACGGACCTGCCGCCCCTGATCACCGCCTTTGCCCCCCAGGGGAACCTGGAAATTCTTACCCGATCCGCCGACGCCTCCGGTTTCTTCAACAAAACCCCGGATGCCGACGGCGTGGTGCGATGGGCACCGCTGGTCATCCGCTGCGGGGACCGGCTCTATTCCTCCCTGGCCATCCAGGCGGTTTGGCATTTTCTCGGCCGGCCGGAACTGGAGGTGGCGGTCACCCCTTATGGTGTCCGGGGGATCCAAATGGGGAAAATATACATTCCCACGGATGACTGGGGCCGGATGGCGGTGAATCATCTCGGCCCGCCGGCCGTGATCCCCCAGTATTCCATTGCGGATATTCTAAAGGGCCACGCACCAAAAGACGCCTTTGATGGAAAAATCGTTTTCATCGGCGGCGCCGCCATGGGAATTGCGGATTATATCATCACCCCTTTCAGCGCTTCCATGCCCGGCCTGGCGCTGCATGTGATGGTATCCGATAATATCCTGACCCAGCGGTTTTTGACCCAGCCTCCCTGGATTCGGGTCTTTGATCTTTTGGCTGTTTTCATGTTGTGCCTCCTGACGGGTTTCGGCCTTTCCCGCCTGAACCCCTTGAAAGGAATGTTTTTTGCGCTTTTTCTTTTCGGGGGATACATCATTTTTACACAGCAGCTTTTTGTCCGATCCGGTATCCTGCTCAATATGGTTTATCCGCTCCTGGGATTGCTGCTGACCTACGTGGGCGTCACGGTCTTGAGTTATTTCACCGAAGAGCGGAAACGGCGACAGGTCAAGAAAGCCTTCAGCCAATATGTGGCTTCCGATGTCATCGACGAAATGCTGGAGGATCCCGAACAGCTCAAACTGGGAGGGGAAGTCAAACCGCTCACCGTCCTGTTCTCCGACTTGAGAGGGTTTACTTCCTATTCCGAAATCTATGCGCCTGAGGAACTGGTGCGCATTCTGAGCAGTTATTTCACGAAAATGACCGAAGAAATCTTCAATCATCACGGGGCACTCCTCATGTACATCGGGGATGCCCTCATGGCGGTCTTCGGCGCCCCGGTGGAAAGTCCCGCCCATGCCGAACAGGCATGCCGGGCCGCGCTGGCCATGCGGAAACGGCTTTTTATTCTTCAACTGGAATGGTCCGCCATGGATCGCCCCATGCTCAACGCCCGCATCGGCATCAACACCGGCCCCATGCTGGTGGGAAATCTGGGATCCGACCAGCGGTTCACATACGGCGTTTTAGGGGATCCCGTGAACCTGGCGTCCCGCCTGGAAGGTCTCAACAAACTTTACGGCACCGACATCCTGATCGGGGAGAATACCGCCGCCATGGTGCAGGACCGCTTCCTGTTGCGGGAGCTCGACGCCGTGCGGGTGGTGGGAAAACAACAGGCCGTTAAGATCTTCCAGCTCGTTGGAAGCCTGGAAGACCCCGTCGACCCGGATCAACGGCTTTTTCTTGAAATCTACGCCGAAGCCCTGGACGCCTACCGGGGCCGGCGCTGGAAAGAAGCCATGTCCCTTTTTGAAAAAGGCGCCCAAATCCTTAGGGAGGACCCCTCCTGCATCGTCATGTTCAAACGGTGCCGTCAGTATCTGGAGAATCCGCCGCCGGAGCACTGGGACGGCGTTTACGTGGCCACGCACAAATGATGGAATCGACTTTTCAAGATCAGGCAAACGACAACGCTTCTTTTAAGGAGGAAAAACGGATGCAGATTCAAAAGATCCTTTATCCCACCGATCTTTCGGAAAATGCGGCGGCGGCGCTTCCCCACCTCACCTCCCTTTCCGAAAAGTACCAGGCCGAGATCCATGTCCTTCATGTCCTTAAGTCCTACGGGGAATGGGGTGCCGCCTACGGAGAATACGATCCCGCGGATTATGAAAAAATGCGGCAGTGGGAGAGACAAACAGCGGAAAAACGGCTCGACGAAATCTGTTCCAAGCACCTGGACCAATGCATCCTTTACGTCAAGCATATCGCGGTGGGGGATTCGGCCGAAGAGATCCTCAGGCTCATCGATGCCCAGGGTATCGACATGGTCGTTCTCACCGCCAAAGGCGGCGCGGGAAGATTCGATTTCGGAAGTGTGGCGGAACGGGTCCTGAGATGCTCCCCGGTCCCCGTGGTCACCGTACCGGTGCCCTGAAAGACGTCGGTTCTCAATAAAGAAATGGCCCCTTGACCGGATCGGATCCCGTGGCCGCGCCTCAAGAATGGGTTTTTATGGAGGGGTCGGGGGACGGAAACCACTAGACTTTTCCATGCCGCCATGGCGGCAACGGAGTTTACATGGTGGCACGGGCACGGGTTGAATGAATCGAAAAAACGGTTTATGGTAATCAAGGAGGTGGGTTGAAATGCCGACGCCCAAATGCGAGACGTGTACATTCAGAGCCAAATACGACGCCAACCCGAAATCGATTTTGGGACGTTTATGGCGGTGGCACGCCGGCTGGTGTCCGGGTTGGCGTACCTATGTGAAATCGCTTCCGGACGATGAACGAAGGGAAATGATCCATCGGTACCGCCTGAACCCAAAACGGTTCGACAGTGCATGAAACATCGGCCGGTGATCGTTTTTTAAAGGGATCCCCATGTTTTCCATTCATGATATCATTGCCCTGGCCATCCAACTTGAGGAAAACGGCGAAAGGGTTTACCGGAACGCCGCCGAAAACACCGACAATCCCGCCGTCAAGGAATTCCTGGAGTTTCTGGCCGACGAGGAAAAAGCACATGCCCAATGGTTCCATGACCTGAAAAATACCCTGGAAAGCAGCGAAGACCGCCACATCCTCAAAGAGATGCGCCGGTCTTTGGCGGAGGATTTTTTCGGAAACCAAACCTTTTCTTTAAAAGACGTCGATTTTTCAAAAATCAGCAGTCTGGATGCGCTCATTGAAATCGCCGTCGGCTTTGAAAAGGACAGTATTTTATTCTACGAGATGCTCGCCCCGTTTTTGTCCGGAAATAAAGCCGCCGAAACCCTGAAGCGCATCATCGACGAAGAAAACGCTCACATCGAAAAACTCAAAGACGTCCTGCCCGAACTCGCCCGAAACGTCGGATGAATCCGAATCCGGAAACCCGACGCCGGAAACCGGCGTCCCAGGAACGCGCCGCCCTTTACGTGGCCACGGTTTCTTCGTTCATGGGCCCCTTTATGATCTCTGCGGTGAACGTGGCCCTCCCTGCGATCCAGAAGGATTTTGACGCAAGCGCCGTTGTATTGGGATGGATCGCCAATGCATTCCTCCTGGCGGTGGCCGTGACACTGGTTCCGGCGGGAAAAATCGCCGATATCCACGGCAGAAAAAAACTCTTCACGACGGGGTTGGTCCTTTACACCCTGTCTTCTTTTTTCGCCGCGTTTTCCACTTCGGTGGGGATGCTGATTCTCTTTCGTATCTTTCAGGGATTGGGCACCGCTTTGTTCGTCACCACCGGGATGGCTATTCTAACGTCTATCTTTCCGCCTCAAAGACGCGGCAGGGCCATCGGAATCTACGTGGCGGCGGTTTATGCCGGCCTTTCCATGGGCCCTTTTGCCGGGGGACTGTTGACCCAACATCTGGGATGGAGAAGTCTTTTCATCGCCGTGGTTCCCTTCGGCGCCGCCTCGGTGGTTATCACCCTGGCGCTGCTGAAGGGGGAATGGGCCGACGCCCGGGGGGAAAAACTGGATCTTATCGGGTGCATCCTCTACGGACTTTCCATTCTCGCCTTGGTTTACGGCGCCACCACCCTGCCCGCGCTTTGGGCCATTGGTCTTTTATGCATCGGATTGATCCTTTTTATTTTTTTCGTCCGACATGAACTGCATACGCCCTATCCGGTCTTCGAGGTCCGCTTATTCGTTCGAAACAAGGTATTCGCATTTTCCAGCCTGGCGGCACTGATCCACTACTCCGCCACCTTCGGCATCACGTTTCTGCTCAGTCTCTATCTGCAGTACATCAAAGGGATGACCCCCCAAGCCGCGGGGACACTCCTGGTGGCCCAACCCGTGGTCATGGCGATTTTTTCCCCCGTTGCCGGAAGACAATCCGATCGAGTGGAACCCCGCATTCTGGCTTCCATCGGCATGGCCCTCACCGCCGCCGGACTCCTCCTTTTCGCCTTCCTTCATCCCGAGACGGAGACGGTTTTCATCGTCGGCACACTGGCCGGTATCGGTTTCGGCTTTGCGCTCTTCTCGTCGCCCAACATGAGCGCCATCATGGGGGCCGTGGAAAAGCGGCTGTTCGGCATCGCCTCCGGCGCGGTGGCCACCATGCGTCTGTTGGGCCAAATGGCCAGCATGGCCGCGGTGATCGTGGTCTTTTCCTTTTTCATCGGTAAAGAAGCAATAACGCCGGAACACTACCCGCATTTCCTGAAAGCGGTCCGGGTGTGTTTTTCGCTCTTTTCCGCATTGTGTGCGGCGGGCATCTTTTTCTCTTTTTTCAGGGGGACGTTGAGAGGAAAAAAGGCCTCCCCTTCAGGAACAACACCTGAGCATTGATGAAATCGTAAAAAGGTTCATTTGGGATGGCAAAGTAAAAAGCGCCAGATG
>CAZQUR010000011.1:9302-42163 GCA_964596535.1 uncultured Desulfobacteraceae bacterium | reverse complement strand
AATCATTCCTCCACGACGCAGGCATCCCCCGGATCTTTTCCGGCCTGTATCCCGCAAAGATCGATTCCCTGCTTTTCCCGAATGGCGGCCAGCACCCGCTCGGGGGTCATGGGCAGATCCTTGACCCGCACCCCCACGGCATCGTATATGGCGTTGGCGATGGCCGGCGCCGTGGGGACGCACCCGGGTTCGCCGATGCCCTTGGCCCCGAAGGGGCCGTCCGGGTCCGAGGTTTCCAGCACCGGCGCCTTCATGGGGACCACGTCCTTGGCGGTAAGGATCTTGTAATCCCGGAAGTTGGGGTTCATGCACTGGCCCTTTTCCGAAAGGATCTGCTCCGTGAGGGCGTACCCGATCCCCATCATGACGCCGCCGTAGACCTGTCCTTCCAGGAGCATGGGATTGATGGCTTTGCCCACGTCATGGGCCGCCACGTAGTCGAGGATCTTCACCTTCCCGGTTTCTTCGTCCACCTTCACCCGGACCCCGTGAACGCCGAAGGTATACGTCATGGAAAGGTTTCCGCGGAAGTCCCGGCCCAGGTTTTCATTGGCCGGGTCATAAAAATACTCCGCCATGAGCATGCGGCCGCTTCTGGAAAAATGCGCTTTTCGAAGCAGTTTTCCGAAGGCCATTGTTCGGGTGTCATCCTCCACGGAGGATATGCTTCGATCCCGGAGGACGAGCTTGTCCCCGGGGGTGTCCAGGATCTTGGAGGCCACCTCCAGGACCTGCGCCTTGATCTTCTTAGCGGCCCCCAGGGCCGAGTTCCCGGCCACAAAGGTGGTCCGGCTGGCATGGGCCCCCACGTCCCAGGGGCAGACATCCGTATCCGTATGGATCACGTGGATGTCGTCCACGGCCAGTCCGAGTTCTTCGGCCACGATCTGGGCGATGACCGTATCCGCGCCTTGTCCCATGTCCGAAGCGCCGGTGAAGACGTTGACTTTCCCGAAGTCGTCCACCTTGATGATGGTCCCGCATCCGTCGGACTTGTAAACCCGGGCCCCGCCGCCCACGTGGATCAGGGAAGCCATTCCCACCCCCTCCCCTTTTTCCTTGGGCCGGTCCATGTCCAGTTCCCTGACCACCGCGTCGATGCACTCCTTCAGTCCGCATGTGGTGATTTTAAAATTCTGGGGAGAAACGTACCCGCTCTCATTGGCGTTGATCTCCCGAAAGGCCGCCCGGTCGATCCCGGCGGCTTCGGCCAGCATGTCCATGGAACTCTCTATTGGAAAGGTGGCCTGGGGATTGCCGTATCCCCGCATGGCCTGGGCGTAGGTGTTGTTGGTGTAGACGCATTTGGCCTCGTACCGGACGTTGGGGACCTTGTACAGGGTGGTGATGGGCATCATCATCACCGAAGGCGTGGTGGCGCCCCAGGACGTATACGCGCCGTTGTCGAGAATCATGGAAATATCCCGGAAAAGGAGCCGCCCCTCTTTATCGCATCCCTGGGCGATCCGGGTGAGGGTGGGCTGGCGCGTGGACGTGGCGATGAACTCTTCCTGCCGGTCGAAAACGATTTTCACGGGCTTTCGTGTCTGATGGGCCAGGAGGATGGCGATATACTCGTAGGCATAGGTGTCGAGTTTACTTCCGAACCCACCGCCGAGAAGGGGTTTGATCACACGAACCCGGCGGTTTTTAATCCCCATGGCGTTTAAGGCGTCGATGAAATCCTTTTGGGCCAGGGACGGGATCTGGGTGTTGGAGTAAATGGTCAAATTATCGGCGTAGTCAAACCAGGCCAGCGCCCCGGAAGCCCCGAGACAGCAGTGGGTGACCCATGTGGTGGAAAAATTCTCCTCCACGATGTAAGCGGCCTTTTTTTTGGCTTCTTCCACGTCTCCATAGTGCAGTTTCCAGGGCATTTTTAAAATATTGGTCTTGTGCGTCTCGTGTACCAGGGGCGCATCCTCCCGCATGGCCGCCACGGGATCGAAGATTCCGGGAAGGGCTTCATAGGTGACCTCGATGAGGTTGATGGCTTCCTCTGCCGTTTCCGGATCCACGGCGGCTACCGCCGCCACCTCGTCCCGGTAGGAGCGGACCTTTCCGGCTTTCAGGGGGCGATTGTCCTTGTACACCCCGAACTTGATCTCCGGAATGTCGTATCCGGTGAGCACTCCCCGGACACCGGGGAGTTTTTTCGCCTTGCGGGTATCGATGTGGACGATTTTGGCGTGCGGATATTTGCTGTAAAGGATCTTTCCGTAAAGCATGCCGGGAAATTTCAGATCCTGGATGTACTGGCTGCGGCCCGTGGCCTTGTCCATGGCATCGAGCTTTGGAACCCGCTTGCCGACGGTGTGAAATTGGTTCATGGCTCCCCCATTTTTTTCCTTTAATCCTCTTCATCGGCCTGCCAGGCCACCACTTTTACTTTTTCCCGGGCCTGGCTGCTCACCGACCGGATGGATTCGATGATCTGTACATACCCCGTACATCGGCAGATGTTCCCCGCGATGGCCTCCTTGATCTCTTCTTCTCCCGCGGCGGGGTTTTCGTCCAAAAGGGCCTTGGCGGAAAGGATCATCCCCGGAGAGCAGAATCCGCACTGGATCCCGCCTTGTTCCACAAACGCTTTCTGGATCGGGTGAAGAGTCCCGTCCGGTGAGGCCAATCCTTCAATGGTCCGTACCGTCTTCCCCTCGATCTCGGCGGCCAGATACAAGCAGGAATTCACCGCCATCCCGTCCACCAGGACGGTGCACGCCCCGCATTCTCCGCTCCCGCATCCTTCCTTGGTTCCCAAAAGCCCCAGTTCTTCCCGGAGCAGATGCAGCAGGGTCCAGTGGTCTTCGATGCGCAACTGCATTTCGCTTTCATTTAATATGAATGAAACAACGCGTTCCATGAGTGGCCTCCTTATGCGCGAGTAAGAGACTGTGTTTCGTGAACCCGTTTGAGCGCCTTTTGTCCCATCCGCTTCACCAGCACCCCCACCATTTCCCGGCGGTACCAGGCAACCCCCCGGATACTGTCCCGGACCCTCGATTCCCGGGCTGCGATTTTTCCGGCCTCCTCCAGGGTTTGGTCGTTGATGGGTTTTCCCTGCAAGAAATTTTCGGCTTCAAAAGGCCGCATGGGTGTCGGCGCCGCCACTCCTAAAGCGATCCGGGCCCGGGCGCACGTCGTCAGATCCTCTTCGAGGGAAAGGACGACCCCGGCACCCAAGAGCGGGAGTTCCATGGCCTCCCGTCTTCCGAATTTGACGTACGCGCTCCCGGTTCGGGGCAACAGGGGCGGGACAACGATCTCGGTGAGAATTTCCCCCGGCTCGAGATCGCACTGTCCCGGGCCCAGGAAAAACCGCAACAGGTCCATGGCGCGCTCCCCCTTGGGCCCGTGGACATTGACCCGGGCGTCCAGGGCGATGAGGGGCACGGCACCGTCCGCCGACGGGACCGCATTCACCAGGTTCCCGCCGATTGTGGCCACGTTTCGGACCTGGACGGATCCGATATTTTTGACCGCATCATGGAGGATGGGATACCGCACCTGCACCCGCTTGGAGGTCTCGATGCGGCGGTGGGTGACAAAGGCACCGATGTACAACTCCCCGCTTTCCGTATTGAACAGGGGGCGGTCCGGAGACAAAATCCGCTTCAGGGAAATGAGATAATCCGGAGACACCTTTTTCTCTTTAATCTTGATCAGGATATCCGTCCCTCCGGCGATGTACCTGGCGCGCTCTCCATGGGTCATATGCATGGAGATGGCCTCGTCCAACGACTTGGGAACCATGTAAGTGAATCGCTTCATATATCCACCCCTTCAATCTTGATGGTTTCGTAAAAAGACATTTTTCCCCTCCCCTGGTGGGAGGGGATTAAGGGGAGGGGGAAACAACTTATAGAAAATACAATCTATTTTCACCCTCACCCCAACCCTCTCCCTCAAGGGAGAGGGAGATTCCGGGTTTTTACGAAGCCATCAATCTTAAGTGACGCTGTTTTACGATCCTCGCTCGTCAAAGACCCTTTTGGATTTCCGTTCGGATCGGGGGAGGCATCCGCAGTCCACCACATCGACCCGGCAGCTAATCATCAATTGATTCTTGACCTCTTCTGCGATCCTTTTTGAAAGGCCGGCCTTGAGCGCCTCCGAGACTTCGGCCTCGCATTCCACGCGCAGGGCCATGTAATCTTTACCGTTGTCTTCCCGCTTTAAAAGCACCTGGTATTCGCAGCTGACACCCGGAATCCGTGCGAGGAACTGATCGAACTGCCCCGGGTAAATGTTCACGCCCCGGAAGATGATCATGTCGTCGGACCGTCCCAGGATCCGCCCGTGCAACGGAAGGAGACTCCCGCAGGAACAGGAGGAATCGATCCTTTGAACCAGGTCCCGGGTTCGATAGCGGATGAGGGGCGCGGCTTCCTTGTAAAGGGTGGTCACCACCATCTCTCCGGTCTCCCCGTCCGCCACGGGCTCGAGGGTGTCCGGATCCAATATCTCCAGGATATAGTAATCGGCCCAGTAATGAATCCCCTCATGCTTGGAACAGTCGAGCCCGGTGCCGGGACCGTAAAGCTCGGTCATGCCGGTGATGTCGAACATGTCTGAAAGCCCCATCAGTTCACGGATCCGCTGCCGCATGGCATCTCCGCTACGCTCGGACCCGAAGATCATTTTCTTCAGCGCGATCTTTTCTTTCAGGTTTCGGCGGTCGATTTCTTCGGCCATTAAAAGACCCATGGAGGCGGTACAGCAGATCACCGTGGATCGCAGGTCTTCCAGGAACCGGCACTGCATGTCGATGTTGCCGGGTCCCACGGGGATGGCCATGGCCCCCAGCCGTTCGCATCCCAGCTGAAACCCCACGCCGGCGGTCCAGATGCCGTACCCCACCGCGATCTGGACCCGGTCTTCGGGAGTGACGCCGGCCATTTCGTAGCATCGGGCGAACATGTGCTTCCAGTCATCGATATCTTTCTGCGTATAGGCAAGGACCTTCTTTTTTCCCGTGGTTCCGGAAGAGGCATGAACACGGACCACCCGGGATTCGGGCACCGAAAGCAGCGGAAAGGGATAACCGTCCTTGAGATCGTCGGCGGTGGTAAACGGGAGGCGCTTCAGGTCGTCGAGGGATCGAACAGATTCGGGGTGGATCCCTGCCGCGTCCAGGCGTTTTTTATAAAATGGACACCCATTATACCCATGCGTCACCGTCCATTGCAAGCGTTCACGTTGGTGGTTGTGCAGCGCTTCCACGTTCTCAAATTTCGGCATGAAGGTTTCCGCCATTTATTCTTCTCCTCTTTTCCCATTCCCACTTTCCAAAGTGCGCCGCAGATGCGGTGTCGCCTCCGCATTCACCTCCAGAATATCGGGGTCGATGACGACCCCGTAGTCCTCTTTTGCGCCTTTTACACTCACGTAGCCCCGCGCCACGTCCCGCTGAACCCGGTCCGATTCCCGTTGGAGGGGGTTTCCATACCCGCCGCCCCCGGCACTGTAAAAGGCAAGGACATCGCCGGGCTTGCAAAAGGTGAGCCCGCTGGGGTCCGCCGGTGCGCCGTTTTTCAAAAATCGGGCCTTGGCGCCGGGACCGCCCCCGAAAATGCCCTGGGGGGCATACCGGAACCGGCCCGCCTGGACCGCCACGGTGATCTGCCCCTGGGGAGCGTTTTCATCATCCGGTACGCGGATGACCATTTTTCGTCCCAATCCGCCGCGCCGCTTTCCGGGGCCCCCGGAATCACGGACGAGTTCCCGGGCTTCCACGATGAGAGGCGTATCGCTTTCAAAGATCTCCACGGGCGTGTTGGCCCCGTTGGCGGGAAAAATGGCGCAGTGGTGCCCGTCCATCCGGCTTCCGGCCCCCAGGCCGCCCCCCCGGATGATCATGGTGTGGAAGGGTTTGCCGTCGTGCCGTTTTCCGTAAAAGATATTGGTCTGGGCCGGCGTGCCGCCGCTGTCGGTGATGATGCGGTCCGGCGCGGCTTTGGAAAGGGCCCGAAAAACCATCTCGGTCATGAAATGGCCGATCTGCATCCGCGCCGCTACGGCCGCAGGGAACCGGCAGTTCACCACCGATCCTTCGGGGGCGGTCATCTTCACCGGCCGGATGGCGCCTTCGTTGATGGGGATTTCCGGATCGAACGCGCTTTTAATCGCCATGAAGACATAGGCATAGGTGAAGTTGTAGACCACGTTGACGCCCCAGTCCACCTGGGGGGACGTCCCGTCGAAATCCACCGTGATCTCGTCTCCGGACTTGGCGGCGCATAACTGGATGTGGATGTCCTTGCGTTTGCCCGCCCCTTCGATGCGGCCCTGGTAAGGATAGGCGCCGTCCGGGATTTCCGAGATGGCCTTCCGCATGCTCGTCTCCGTACGCTCGATGATCGCATCGGCCAGATCGTCCAGGGTTTCGAGCCCCTCGTCCCGGAGGAGTTCGATGATTTTTTGGGAGCAGACATGGTTGGCGGCCACCTGGCTCCGGATATCTCCGATCACCTCTTTGGGGGTCCGGACGTTCCACCGGATCAGGTTCAACACCCCCTCATTGAGCAGGCCGGCATCGTAGAGCTTCAACGGCGGGATGAAAAGACCTTCCTCAAAAACCTCCCGGTTGTCGGAGGAGACCCGCCCTCCGATGTCCGAGTGGTGAAAGACGCAGGCGGTGAAGGCCACGGGCCTTTCCTTGTAAAAAATAGGGCTGAGTACGCAGACGTCGTTCAAGTGTCCGGCCAGCAGCCAGGGGTCGTTGACGATGAAAACATCTCCTTCCCGGTACTGTTCCAAGGGGATGGAGCGGATGATTTCTTTGACCCCCAGGGACATGGCGCCCGCCTGCCCCGGTGTGCAGAAGGTTCCCTGCACCAATTCCTGGCCCCGGCTGTCCGTAAACATACACGTGTAGTCATGGGCGTCCCTCAGGAGACTGGAAAAGGCCGTACGCGCCACGGAGGCATCCGCTTCGTCCACGATGGAAACCAGCCTCCGCCAGAGGATTTCAAGGGTGATGGGGTCAAATTGCATCGCCATGGCGTCCTCCGTTTCCCTTATCCAGATCGATCCATACAAAGCCGTAGTCGTCCACGGCGGCGCGGGCGTCTTCGCCGATGATGATGGTGGATTCTTTTTCCTCGATGACCGCCGGACCCCGGAAAGCGGCGCCCGGGAAAAGACGCATCCGGTCATAGACCGTAAACGGAATGAATTCCCGCCGGTTGACGGAAAAGGCGTTCCGTGTCCCCTTGATGCATTCGGAAAGGTCCCTTTTTTCCTTTGTCCGCTTCGGAATCCGGAAAGGGCGCTGCGGGATCTGCGCACGGACCTTGAAGGTGACGAATTCCACCGGTGTTTCCGGGTAGGTGCGGCCGTATAGCTTCTTGTAGCTGTCGTCGAAACGCCGGCGGATCTCTTCTTTTGAAAACTCAAAAAACGGCTTTCTTTCAACGGGCAGATCGGTCTCGGCGCCCTGCCCTACAAACCGCATACTCAATACGCGCTGGTAAAGGATTTCCGCTTCTTTCCCCGACGACCTCAGGACATTCTCCCCGTCTTGTTCCAGAGCGGCGAAAAGGGCTTCGATTTCCTCGAAATCCGCGGTATCCATGGGTTCCCGATGGCTTCGGGACAGATCGAAGGCCACGGGGGCCGTGAAAAAGCCCAACGCGGATCCCACTCCCGCCAGGGGGGGAACCAGGATACGGGGGGCCCCGATCTTTTTGGCCAAGCCATAGGCATGCACCGGCCCGGCGCCGCCGAAGGCAAGAATCAGGACCACCCGGGGATTTCCGCCTTTCTCCGCGATGTGGGTCTTGGCCGCCGCCGCCATGGTTTCATTGATGAGATCATGGATCCCGAAAGCCGCCTCCACCAGGCCCGTTCCCAGGGGTGTTGCCACTTTTTCGTCGATGGCCCTTTCGGCGGCGTCTTTATTCAGCGGCATGGTCCCGCCCAGGAAATAATCGGGGTCCAGGTATCCGAGGACCAGGTCCGCGTCCGTCACCGTGGGCTCCGTGCCGCCTTTTTCGTAACTCACCGGTCCGGGATCGGCGCCGGCGCTGTCGGGTCCCACCTGGAGGAGCCCCATTCGGTTGATGCGGGCGATGCTGCCGCCGCCGGCGCCGATCTCCATGAGATCCACCACGGGGACCTGGATGGGGAGGCCGCTCCCCTTTTTAAACCGCTGCACGCGCCCCACCTCGAAGGTGGAAACGAGCCCGGCGCGGCCTTTTTGGATCAGGCAGGACTTGGCCGTGGTGCCGCCCATGTCGAAGCAAAACATGTCTTCGATCCGGAACATTTTCCCGTAATGCTGTGAGGCGATCACCGCCGCCGTGGGCCCGGATTCGATGATGCGCACCGGAAAGGCCTGGGCGGTTTCCACGGAGGTAATCCCGCCGCTGGAAAGCATGATGTAGAGCCGCCCGGCAAACCCCATCGCCTCGAGCCGGCGGGCGAGCTTCTTCAGGTATTTTTCGGTGATGGGCTTCACATAGGCATTGGTCACCGTGGTGCTGGTCCTTTCGTACTCCCGAATCTGGGGGAGCACTTCGAAGGATGTGGAAAGGAAAAGACCCGGGGCCTTTTCCTCCACGATGGCCTTGATGCGCATTTCGTGCACCGGATTTTCATAGGAGTTGATGAGGCATACCGCCAAAGACGTCATCCCCATCCCCAGCAGTTCCTCGAGGACGGCTTCCACCCGGGCTTCATCAAGGGGCTTGAGGATGCGGCCGTCACCGGCGATTCGTTCCCGGATTTCTTTTCGGAAAGGCCTTGGGATCAAGGGTTCCGGATATTCGGCGAAAATATCGTAGGCGTCGTAGCGAAGCTCCCGGCCCAGCTCCAGCACGTCTTTGAACCCTTCCGTCGTCATCAGGCCCGTCTTGGCCCCTTTTCTCTCGATGATGGCGTTGATGACCAGCGTGGTCCCGTGGATGATCTCCTCCAGGCGTTCCATGAAACCCGGGTGCTGCTCCAGAAGCCGGGAGACGCCCGTTTCCACCGCCTCGGAAGGATCCGCCGGCGTGGTCAGGCACTTGTACACGTGGAAGCGACCGCTTTGATCGTCCACCAGGACGAAATCGGTAAAGGTCCCTCCGATGTCACACCCCAGGCGGAAGCGGCCGAATGCCGATGGGAATTCGCTTGCCATAAGACGGAATCCTTGATTGTATGGGTTAAAAAATGCTCGGTTCTTCCCAAATCCCGAAGACGTCCCGGAAGACGCCGGTCATCTCTCCCACCGTGGCGTATGCCTTGCAGCAGGCCACCAGGTCGGGCATGACGTTTTTCCCGGACCGGGCGCTCTGCTCAAGGGATTGCAATGCCTCTTCCACCCGGCGGTTGTCCCTTTCCCGGCGCAGCGCCTTGAGGCTGTCGATCTGTTTTTTCGCCCATCCTTCATCGTATTCATGGAGCTCCACTTCAGGATGATCGCCTTCCGTGTATTTATTCACCCCGACTTTGATGATTTCCCTGTTCTGGAGTCCCTTTTCGAATTCATAGGCCTGCCGGGTCACCTCCCGCTGGATGGCGCCCGTGGCCACGGCCCGGACCATCCCCCCCATTTCCCGAATCCGGCGCATCTCTTCCCGGATCTTTTCCTCCATCTGCCGGGTGATGGTTTCAATGAAATAGGAACCGGCCAGCGGATCCACGGTATCCCGGAGCCCCACTTCTTCCATGAGGATTTCCAGGGTCCGCAGGGAAAGCAACGCCGCCCGGGGCGTGGGAATGGTGTAGGCTTCGTCGAAAGAGCACAGGGCCGTGGTCTGGGCGCCGCCGAGGGCCGCGGCCAGGGCGTAGTACGCCCCCCGGATGATATTGTTTTCCGGCTGCTCCTTGGTGAGCCCGCTCCCGCCGCCGCCGAAAAGGCCCCGGAGGAAGAGATTCTTCTTGTTTTTGACGCCGTATTCTTCCTTGAGCATCGTCGCCCACAGCTTGCGGGCGGCTCGAAACTTGGCCACCTGCTCCCACAGGTTGCCGTAGACATTGAGGTTGAAGGAAAACCGCCCCACGAAATCTTCCGGGGAAAGACCCCGGTCGGCCACGTTTTCGATGTAGGCCCGGGCGATCTCCAGTGCGCAGGCGATCTCCTGGGCCGGGGTGGCCCCCGATTCCCGGATATGATACCCGCAGACACTCACGGGGTTGCACCGGGGAAGTTCTTTAACGGCGTATTCGATGCAATCCCCCACGAGGCGCACGGCCGGTTCCACGGGAAAGATCCATGCCCCGCGGCCGATCATCTCCTTCAGGATGTCGTTTTGGGGGGTGGCGCTGATGACGGCCTTGGAATAGCCGAACGTTTCCGCCGCGGCCTGGTACATGGCCAGCATCACCGTGGCGTTGGCGTTGATGGTCAGCCCGGATCCGATACGATCAAAGGGGATGTCTTTGAAGGCGATTTCAAAGTCCTTAAGGGAATCCACCGCCATCCCCACCCGTCCCACTTCTCCTTCGGCCCGGGGATCATCGGAATCGAGTCCCATCTGGGTGGGAAGATCAAAGGCCACGTTGAGCCCGGTCTGGCCGTGGGAAATCATCCATTTGAACCGCTGATTGGTCTCTTCCGGCGTTCCGAAACCCGTATATTGGCGGGTGGTCCAGGCCCGGCTCCGGTACCCGCCGGGATGCAGGCTCCGGGTAAACGGAAATTCGCCGGGATCGGCCAGGTCCTTTTGGTAATCGAACCCCGCTTCTTCCAGATCCCGGGGTCCGTACGACGGTTTCACCCGGATGCCGCTTTGGTAGATGACTTCCTTGACGGCGTCTTTTTCGTCTCGAATGTATCTTGCCACGCCCATGTTCTATCCCCCGTTGACCAAGGCCTGAATGGCGCTTGAGATTTCGGAAAAGGGTGTCCCGCCGGGAAACACGGCGGCGACACCGATGGCTTTCAGCGCCTCCACGTCCTTTTTCGGAATCACGCCGCCCACCACCACCTTCATGTCCTCCATCTGTTCTTCTTTCAACCGGGAAATCAACTTCCGGCTGATGGGCAAGTGCGCGCCGGTCATGATGCTCAATCCGATGATATCCACCGATTCCTGAATCGCGGCGGAAACAATCTGATCGATGCTCTGATGCAGCCCGGTGTACGTCACCTCCATCCCTGCGTCCCGGAGCGCCAGGGCCACAATCTTGGCCCCCCGGTCATGACCGTCCAGGTCGGGTTTGGCGATGAGCACCCGTATCCGTTTTTTTGGTTCCATTGCCGACACCTCTTCTTGTTCGATTCTTTCCCTGAATACCCTGGGCCGTGATGTCATCCCCCTCAAAGGCCGAAAGGAAGGCGGCGCATCCGCGCACAATGTGGTCCTTCACCAGCCGTTCCACCTTTTCCGAATCCCGTCTTCGAATGTGTTCGAGCATTTGCCTGTGATCTTCGTTGCTCACCCGGGCCAATGCTTCATCCCGGAGGATGATCCGGCGAAAGCGGAATATTTGGTCCCGCAGGTCATTGATCATCTTAATGAGTTTGGGGCTCCGGCTCAAGGCATAAAGGAGATCGTGGAATTCCGTGTTGATCCGGGGCAATTCCGCCAGGCCGTTTTGTTCCAGGTAGCGTTCATATTCGGCGATTTTTTGCTGCAAGGGAATCAGCTCGCTTTCTTCATGTTTGACGGCGGAAAGCCGTGCGGCGTAACTTTCGAGAACGCTCCGGATGCCGAAGGTTTCTTCGATGTCCCGGCGATCCAGCCCCAGAACCACGAAGCCGCCCCGGGGGAGCCGCTTCAAATGCCCTTCCTGTTCCAATCGATGGAGGGCCTCTCTTACCGGGGTACGGCTGATCTCCATGGATCCGGCGATCCGGTTTTCCACCATGCGGCTCCCGGGTTCGATGTCTCCCCGGACGATGGCCTTCCGGAGATTTTCGAAGACCCGGTCCCCCAGGGATTTTTTTTCCAAAAAACGGGGCAAGGGTCTTAAATCAAATGTATCGCCGGCACGGGTACGCTCCATACGGCATCCTTTATTTTATAGCCCGGCCCACCGGGCGATGTTGGTCTGGAGAACCTCGTGGGTCCCTCCCCCGTTTAACAGGAAACGGCTGTCCCGGTAGTAGCGCTGCACCGTATATTCCATGGAATATCCGTAGGCGCCGAAGATGCGGGTGGCCTCGTCGGCGGCCTTGCAGGCCGCCTCGGTGGCGAAATACTTGGCCATGGTGGCTTCCTTGAGGCAGGGTTCCTTGTTGTCGATCATTTTTGTCGCCCGATAGGTGAGGAGGCGGGCGGCCTCGAGTTCAGTGGCCATGTTGGCGATCTTGGCCTGGATCAGCTGATACCGGCCGATGGGCCGGCCAAATGCCACCCGCTCCTTGGCGTATTGGATGGCATCGGCCATGGAGGCCCGCAAGAGACCGATGGCCAATGCCGCGGTCATTGCCCGAATTTCGGACAGAATGGACATGAGGTTGTTCACCCCTTCCCCGTCCCGGCCCAGCATGAATTCAAAGGGAATGTGCACGTTGGTGAAGGCCACCTCGGACATGCGCGTGGTCCGGGTTCCCAGGGTTTCGAAGGGCGGGCTCACGGAAACCCCGGGGGTTTCTCTCGGGACAAAGAAAAAATTGAGCCCCCGAAGTTTTTTGGCCGGATCCGTCTGGCACAGGACCGTATAAAAGTCGGCGATGGGGCCGTTGGTCACCCAGGTTTTCATCCCATTGATCACGAATCCGTCCTTGGTCCGTTGGGCAAGGGTGGTCACGGCGCCCAGGTCCGACCCGGCTTCGGGCTCGGTGAGGCAGAAACACGGGATTTTTTCTCCTTTCATGGCCGGCAGGAAGAAGTTTTCGTGCATTTCCTGCGTCCCGAAATGAAAAAGAAAATTGGTCCCCATGAGACACTGCATGGCGGAAACCGCGGCCAGGCTCATGAGGCCCCGGGCCAGCTCCTCGTGGATGATGCAATACAAGGTGGTGTCCCCTCCGGATCCGCCTTTGTTCCGGGGATACCGGATCCCGAAAACCCCCATTTCCCCCACTTTTCGGAAGAGTTCCATGGGAAACTTCCCGGAGGCATCAATCTGCTGTGCCTGTGGGATCACTTCCTTGTCCACGAACCGGGCCATGCTGTCCCGGATCAGGTGTTCAGGATTGGATCGAATCATATGGCCATTCTCCTTAAAACGGCTCATCGGCTGGACGCGTTTAACTGCCGGATCATTTCCGGGACGATTTCATTCAGGTCCCCCACGATTCCCCAGTCGGCCACCTGGAAGATGGGCGCCCGGGGATCCTTGTTCACGGCGATGATATATCGGGAGTGCATCATACCGGCCCGGTGCTGTATGGCCCCGGACACGCCGCAGGCGATGTAAATCTCCGGCCGCACCGACTTCCCGGTCTGGCCCACCTGATTTTCCGGCGGAATCCAGCCCTCCTCCACGGCCACCCGGGTCCCGGCCACCTCACCGCCCATGACGTCCGCCAGTTCCCGCAGGATCCGGAAGCCTTGGGCGTCTCCCACGCCCCGGCCGCCGGCCACGATGACTTTGGCCTCCGCGAGATCGGATCCGGTTTTTTTCTCCCGGACCGTTTCCAGGACTTTGACACCGATCCTGCTTTCGGTGATTTGAAACGGATGCCGGACCACGGCCCCTTTCTTGTCCGGGGTGGGGACCGCGACCATGACGCCGGGCCGTACCGTGGCCATCTGGGGGCGGGAATACCGGTTGGCGATGGTGGCCATGACGTTGCCGCCGAAGGCCGGCCGGGTCTGGAGCAGGATCTTTTCCTCGGGATCGATGGAAAGCTCCGTGCAGTCCGCCGTGAGACCGCAGCCCACGCGACGGGATATCCGGGGGGCGAGATCCCGGCCGAGATGGGAGGCCCCCAAAAGGAAAATGTTCGGCTGATGGGTTTTCACCAGGGCTTCCACCGCCTCCGCGTAAGGGATGGTCCGGTAACGGGTCAAGGCCTTGTGCTGCACCAGGTAGACCTTGTCCGCCCCGTACCGGATCAGGGTTTGGGATAAATCGGAAACCCGGCTTCCCAGCAACACCGCACAGACTTCCTGGTTCAGAGCGTCACCCAGCTCCCGGGCTTTTCCCAAAAGCTCCAGACACACTCGATTCAATTGACCGTTCCGCTGTTCCGCAAAGACCCAAACACCGGTATGCTCCGAAAAATCCGGAATCTTTTTGGGTTCGGCGTCGGAAAAAATCGCCTCGGCCTTGCACACTTCCAGGCAGGCCCCGCAGGCGGTACAGCGATCCAGGATTTCGGCCTTGCCGTCCTTGATTTCGATGGCGCCGTAGGGGCAGGCCTTGAGGCATCGCCGGCAACCGTCACAAAGATCTTTTTCCACCCAGACGATCATATGCGTTTTCCTCTCATAACTCACAGGCAGACGCGAAGGCCTTGCACGCCGTGGCGCCCTCGCTGGCTTTCAGGCGTTGGATCAGCTCCCGGACCACGATTTCCTTGCCCCCTTCCAGGATTTTGCCCTCCCGCTTGAACTTGGGAGCAAAGGTTTGAATCACGTGGGTGAGGGAGCCTTCCAGCCCCACCTCCCGGGTCTTGACCCCGATATCCGCGGCGTTGAGGATCCGGATCGGGGCCTTCTCCCGGCATCCCGCCAGGAGCCGGTCCACCCGCGGGAACCGCGGAGTATTCATCTCTCCGATAACGGTGATCAAGGCCGGGAGCCGGCATTGGAGGCGTTCGCAGCCGTCTTCCATCCGCCGCTTGACCGTGATGTGCTTGGGATTCGCCGATTCTATGGCGAACACATAGGTGGCCTGGGGGATCCCCAGCCAGTCGGCCACCTGGGGCCCGATCTGAGCCGTGTCCCCGTCGATGGCCTGCCGTCCGCAGAAAACAAGATCCCAGGACCCGATCTGTTGAATGGCCCGGGCCAGCGTAAAGGACGTGGCCCAGGTATCGGCGCCGGCAAAGGCCCGGTCCGTGAGGAGAACTCCGGCGTCCGCGCCCATGCCCAAAGCTTCCGTTAGGACGTCGATGGCTTGAGCAGGCCCCATGGAAAGGGCCGTCACATTCCCGCCGAACCGGTCCTTGAGGGCCAGGGCCGCTTCCAGGGCGTGGGCATCGTCCGGGTTGATAATACTTTTCAGCCCTTCCCGGATGAGGTTTCCGGTCTTGGGATCCAGTTTCACTTCCGCGGTGTCCGGAACCTGCTTGATCAGTACAATGCTGTCCATACGCGTCTTCCTCGTGAATTGATCGTTTCCAATTTGTCAAAGAGGTCAGACGATCCCTCTCGATTTCAACCCTTCCACGGCGTGTTCCGGATACTCCAGTGCCTCGGAGAGGATCCTGGCATTGTGCTCCCCGAACCGGGGAGGAAAGGAAAGCTGGCGGTCGTTTCGGCGCATAAAGTCCGTGAGATACGGCGGCGGTGCCAGGGTGACCCGGAGGCCGGTGGCGGGATCCGAGGTGTACAGAATCCTGCGCTGTACCAGGGGATCGTTGCACACCTCCTTTAGGGTCTGAATTTTGCTGATCGGCACCGTGATGGCCTTGAAAAGATCGATGAGGGTCTCGGAGGTCTCGTTTCGGGTCACGGCTTCGATTTCCGGATTCAGGCGGGCCACCTCCTTGATCCGGCCCGTGTTTTTCTCGTATTCGGGGCGATCCAGGGGTTGAAACATCTCCTGGGATACCATGGATTTCCATTGTCGGTCGTTTCCGACGGCCAGATAGACGTATCCGTTTTTCGTCTTGTACACGGAAACCGGGGCGAAGAATTCATGGGTATTTCCCCTGCGGGTCGCTTTTTTTCCGAAGGTATCCGTCATGGTGATGGGGACGGTGAGCCAGGAGGCCGAGGACTCGAACATGGACAACTCGATCACGGATCCTTGTCCTGTTTTCTCCCGGACGAAAAGGGCCTTCATGATCCGGCCGTAGGCGTGCTCGCTGGTTCCCATGTCGGGCAGGGGAATCCCCAGGACCTGGGGAGCGCCGTCGGCTTCCCCGGTCATCTCCATGAGACCGGATCGGGCCTGGAGGATGGGGTCATAGGCGGCTTCGTTGCTATCCGGACCGAAACCCGTGACCCCCACCCAGATGATGTCCTTCTTGATGGATTTCAAGGTTTCATAATCGATCCCCAGCTTGGCGTAATTTTTCGGAAGCTGGTTGGTGGCAAAGATATCCACATCCAACTTTTCGATGAGGGAATGGAAGATGGCCCGCCCCTCGGGGTCGGCAAGGTTCAGGGTGAGGGCTTCCTTTCCGGCGTTGATGCACAGATAATAGGTATTCATCCGCTCTTCCCCCAGGACATTTTCCCCCACCCAACGGTTGGGATCCCCGTAGACCGGGTGTTCCAAACGGATGACCCGTATCCCGTCCTGGGCCAGACGAAACGTCAGATACGGCAGGACAGTGGCCTGCTCCAGGGACAACACGGTCAGGTTCTTGAAGAGATCCATCATGTCCGCTCCTTTTGTGAAGTTTTCGGGGCATCCGCAGGCGGCTTCCGGGTGGGAATACGCTCCGGCAAAACCAGCAGGTGCTTGCGCACTTTGCCCAGGGCGGTGCGCGGAAAGTCGGTGTAAAAGGAAAACCCTTTAGGGATTTTAAAGGCGGCGATGCGCCCTTTGCAAAATTCGATCAACGCGGAAGGTTGCGGGGGAACCCCGTTTTTGGAGAGGATAAAAGCGTGTCCCACTTCCCCCCACTTTTCATCCGGAACCCCCACCACGGCCACTTCCTTGACTTCCGGGTGCAATCCGATGACCTGTTCCACCTCTGCCGGGTACACGTTTTCCCCGCCGGAAATATACATGTCCCCCACCCGGTCCACGAGATAAAAATAGCCGTCTTCGTCCATCCGGGCCAGGTCGCCGGTATGCAGCCTCCCTTCCCTGAGCGTTTCCGCCGTCCTTTCAGGATCCATCCAGTACTCCTTCATCAGGATGGATCCTTTCACCACGATCTCTCCCACCGTCCCCGGCGGTACGGGACGGCCGTTGGGGTCCACCAGCCCCACCTCCGCGTGGAAGACGGGCCTGCCCACGGTTCCCGGCTTGGACAAAAAGTCTTCCTCGGCGGCCCACAGGAGAATAGAGGTCTCCGTCTGCCCCATGATCTGGCGGAGCCGAAAACCGGCTTCCCGGCATCGGGAAAGGAGTTCGGGGGTGGTCTTTTCCCCGCCGATGGCGCAGACACACAGGGAGGATAAGTCCTTTCGTTCTTCCGGGTGCACCTCAAGGAGGGATTTATAGACCGCGGGGACACCCAGGAGTTTCGTCACCTTGTACCGTTCGATGTCGCGGTAGGTGCGGAGGGGATCGAACCGGGGATGCAGGATCAGGGTGGCGCCTTTGTAAAGGGCCGGGGATGCCTGAATGAAAAGCCCGCCGGAGTGAAACAGCGGGAGCAGGATCAGCATCACATCGTCGAAATGGAGTTTAAAGAAAATTTCTGCATTGAGGCAGTTGAAAAAGGTCTTGCGATGGGTCAACACCGCCCCCTTGGGTTTTCCCGTAGTCCCGGAGGTGTACATGATGACCTGGGGTTCCGTCGGGTCCAGGGGGCTTAAGTATTTGCTGAGAAACGGGGCTTTTCCGTCGAACGCGGCTGTTTCCGCGTGATAGTCGATGAAGGGTGTTTCCTCCGGCGGGCCCCCCAGGCAGCTCAATAGAAGCGGCGGGCGGGCGGTGTTTACGGAAAGGATTCGGATTCGATCGACCTGGTCGGCGCCGAAGACAAAGAGCCGGGGACGGGCGTTTTTCAGGATGTATTCCAGTTCCGGAGCCGCCAGGCGGAAGTTGACGGGTACGAAAATGGCCCCGATCCGGGCCGCGGCCATGTAAATCTCCATGAACTCGGGGCAGTTTTTCAACATCACCGCCACCCGATCCCCCTTTTCGATCCCCAGGTCCTGGAGCCAGCAGGCGGTGCGATTCACCCGCCGATGCAACTCCAGATAGCTGATGGCGGTCCCTTCGAACCGGATGGCCGTTTTGCCGGGGTGCAGTTCACTCCACCGCTGGACCCACCAGGCGATGTTCATGGACTTGATCATCAGCAAATGTATACTGTATACCAAAAAGCCCTGTCAATAAAAAAGATGCGATCTCCGTAAGGCCCATAACCGCAATGCACGTTGGAATGAGCGGCCGAAACGCCTTTGCAGAGGGATACGTGCGCCAAAAGGCACATTGACATTCTCCCCCGGCTCCCGGTATGAAACAAAGAATGAACCCCCAGCCCTCGATGAACGACCACATCCGCCGCCAGGCGGCCCGTTACCTCCCCGACGCCCGTGCTGTCGCGGACCTGAAGATCCTCACCGACACCTCTGATTTTTTTTCCGTGGATTACGGATCCGTTCTCTTGCTGGACGGTAAGGGATACCTGATTCGTCAAAACGCCAAAGAGGGCCGGTTCGGTATCGACGAGCAGGAAAAGTTCTGGGTCAAGCGTGCCGTTGACCTTGAAACCGACCGGCGGAAGATCATCAAGCTGGTCTTTAATGAACGCTTCACGGCCCACGTTGGGGATATCGCTTTCGAATGTTTCCGGAGCCCTCGTAAGGAAAGCCGTATCCTGGCATTGGTGGGTGATCATCCCCATTTCATGCACGGATGCACCGTCAATGATACGTCCGATAATATCGTCCGGATTATCGATTTTATTTACGGCAAACCCTTGTCCGCGTTCATTGAAGAAATTGACGCTCCCCATGACATCTATTTCCGCGAGCACTTTCCCGGCATCCTCGATCATTTCACCGCCTGCGTCAATGCCATCGGCTTCCTTCACGACCGCGGTGAAAAACACGGGGACATCCGCCGGGATCATATCCTCATCGATCGGGAAAACAGCCAGTACCGGTGGATCGATTTCGATTTCAACTACCGGCACCGGGAAAATATTTACGGGTACGACCTCTTCGGCCTGGGGAATATCCTGATCTTTCTGGCGGGGCGGGGCGACGTGATTCTCTCGGACCTGAAAACCCGGGATCCTTCGGCCTATGCCCGTCTTAGAGAAGACGATCTCAACATCGTCTTCAACCATCGCGTGGCCAACCTGAAAAAGGTGTATCCTTACATTCCGGAAAAACTGAACCGGATCCTTTTGCACTTTTCCAAAGGCGCCGGGCGGTTTTACGATCATACCCGACAACTTTTGGAGGACCTCAAAGACTACCGCCGGGAAGCCGGAACCGCCTGAAATGCATCGGTCCGTTTTTTCTGAAATCGTAAAAAGGACCGTTTTGTTCACGCCGCAAACTCATAATAATCTTTTATGATTAGTTTGATGAATAGGCCTACAGGACACCATCAAACCCCTTACCGACAGGAGACGGCCATGAACGCACCGCAACACGCCTACAACAAAAACATTCTCATCGCCGTGGATGCATCCGACAACGCCCGCCGCGCGGTCTCCTATGTGGCGCAGCTGCTGGAGGGCCATCCGGCCTTCACCGTCACCCTCATGCACGTCATCAACGAGCCGGAAGAAGATTATTTTTCCACCCCGGAAGAGCAGGCCAAATGGGTGGCCGAATACCGGCAGAAGATCGACGCCGTCATGGACGAACACGAAGAACGCCTCATCCAGGGCGGGTTCGCACCCTCCGCCGTTTCCAAGAGTATCTTTACCCGTTTTTGCCCGTCGCTGGCCGAATGCATCCTTTCAGAGCAGCATAAAATGGCCTATGACACCGTGGTCGTGGGGCGGCAGGGATTGTCCAGGAGCGAAGAATTTTTATTCGGAAGCGTATCGAGCAAAATCGTGACCCATGCCAAAAACTGCACGGTATGGGTGGTGGCGTAACCCACCCCGTGGCCCGTCTTTCTTTTGATGCTCCGGCATATTTCTCCTTGACAAGGCGGCTGTATACTGTATACAGTTATTGCCGAGCGTTGCATGTTCACGGGTCTGCCAAGAAACCCGGCGAAATGCCCTGTTTAACCGAAACGCTTCCCGTAAACCCCGCGTTTTAAGGCAGGCTCGAGGGAATCGATCTTTAAGTTCAACCGGTTTACCGAATCCAATGCAAGGGAGGTTCGATGCATTTCGACACCCGGCTCTACCCGACTGTTTTCAACCCGTTGTTGATCACCCCGTCCCGACCCCTTCCCAAAAAGATCGCCGTCATCGGCGCGGGCACCATCGGGCCGGATATCGGCTATTATCTCAAGAGTGCGCTTCCCGAGAGCACCCTGGTCCTGGTGGACGTGGAGGAAGCCCCCCTGAAAGCCGCCGAAAAGCGTCTTTTGGGGTATGCCCAAAAGGCCGTCGAAAAAAAGAAGATGCGCCCCGAGCAGGCCCAGGCCGTGTGCGAAAATATCCTCTATACCCTCGATTATGATCAGATCGCCGACTGCGAACTGGTCATCGAAGCGGCCACTGAAGCCATTCCGTTGAAGCAGCGCATTTTTGCCGCCGTCGAAAAAAGGGTTTCGGAGAAGGCCGTTATCACTTCCAATACAAGCTCCATACCGGCCCAGCGCCTCTTTTCGGAAATGCGCCACCCTCAACGGGCCACCGTGACCCATTTTTTCGCCCCGGCATGGCGCAGCCTCCCGGTGGAAGTAATTCACTGGGAAAAAGTCGACCGGCAGGTGCTCGATGACCTCTTTTGGTTCTTCGCCAGGACCGGCAAAGCCCCCATCCTCACGGCCGATGCCATCTGCTTCGTCCTGGACCGCATCTTCGACAACTGGTGCAACGAGGCGGCCTTCCTCCTCTCCGACGCCACGGCCTCCCAGATCGATAAAACCGCCGAGGCGTTCGTCTTCGCCGGGCCGTTTTACGTTCTGAACCTGGCCAACGGCAACCCCATCATCATCGAAACCAACACCCTGCAGATGGAAGAAGGGGCGCACTACCGGCCGGCATCCATTTTGGCGTCGGTGGAACGGTGGAAGACCCATCGCCCCGGAACGGAAATCCCGGTCCCCGGGCCGATCCGGGAAACGGTCCGGGACCGGCTCCTGGGGATCCTTTTCTCCCAAACCGTGGACATCATCGATCGGGGGATCGGAACCCCGGAGGATGTAAACTTCGGATGCCAGGTGGCCCTAGGGTTCCGCAAAGGCCCCCTGGATATCATGAGAGACATGGAAGAAGCGGAGGTGAACCGAATCCTGGAACGCTTCAAGGATGAGCGCCCGGGGTTTCCACAACCTGAAAAGGCCTTGTCGGCGTATCAGGATTTTTACCGCCACCTCCTCGTGGATGAAAAGGACGGAATCCGGATTCTGACCCTCCGGCGGCCCCAGGCCATGAACGCCCTCAACGATGAAATCCTCGACGAGCTCCTGTCTGTTTTAAAAAAAGGGGCACAAGACCCTTCCGTTGAAGGATTCGTCCTCACCGGGTACGGCACGGGGGCCTTTTCGGCCGGCGCCGAGATCGGAAAATTTCCCCGAATGCTCGGTGACAAAACCGCCTCCATGGCCTACGCCCGGGAGTGCGCCCGGGTGCAGTCTTTTTTAGATCATATGGAAAAACCCGTGGTGGCGGCCCTCAACGGCCTGGCCCTGGGCGGCGGCCTGGAGCTGGCCATCCGTTGTCATGCCATCGTGGCCAAGGAAAACGCCCGGCTCCAGTTTCCCGAAATCACCCTGGGGATCCTTCCGGGCATCGGCGGATGCATCGTCCCATATCGCAAATGGCCCAAGGGGGCGGCGGTGTTCCATGACATGATTCTTTCGGGGAGACCCCTTTCCATCAAGGAAGCCGCTGAAATCGGGATGGTGGACCGCACCGCAAAGACATACCCGGAGATGATCCAGGCTGCGGTGGAAACGGCCAAAAAACTTAAAGGGGCCGTTCCCCGCATCCCGGACGCCCCTGTGGATATTCCGGAAGTCCGCATCCCGGAAACATCCGCATCCGGAAAGCTTTTGTTGAGCAGGGAAGCGGTGGCCATCGCCGCCGAAACCATCCGGGAGGGGGCGGTTTGTTCGAGCCTTTCCGAGGCCCTTGAAAAAGGATATGCAGGGTTTGGAAAGATCGCCTGTACGCGGGCGGCCAAAGAGGGAATTACGGCCTTCCTGGAAAAACGAAAGCCGGTGTTTGAACCATAACGGGACCGGAAAAACCCAAAAAGGGATGGAAAAGTAAAACGCCTCACATGACCTGAACACACCCTTTTCCTGCCGAAAGTCCGGCAGGAAAATCGTTGTTCCATTCGTCGGGGGGAAGGGTGTTGCGGTATTTGTGTACTGCAACGCCCATGCAAGGGACATCTAATCAATAAGGAGGATTTATGCAGGTCAAAAAGATTTTTCTGCCCGAGTCTGAGTTGCCGCGTCAATGGTACAACATCGCCGCAGACATGCCCACGCCCTTGGAACCGCCGCTGCATCCGGGAACCGGGGAGCCCATCGGGCCCGACGCCCTGGCACCGATTTTTCCCATGCCGCTTATCGAGCAGGAAGTCAGCCAGGAGCGGTTCATCGATATCCCGGAACCTGTGCTGGAAAAATATCTCATCTGGCGTCCCACCCCCATGTACCGTGCCTTCAACCTGGAAAAGCACCTGGATACACCCGCAAAAATCTATTTTAAAAATGAAGGCGTCAGCCCGGCAGGGAGTCATAAGCCCAACACCGCCCTGGCCCAGGCATACTACAACAAAATCAGCGGCACCAAGCGGATCACCACCGAGACCGGCGCGGGCCAGTGGGGAAGTGCGTTGTCCATGTGCTGCAGTCTCTTCGGTCTGGAGTGCAAAGTCTACATGGTGAAAGTCAGCTACCAGCAGAAGCCCTACCGCCGTCTCATGATGGAGACCTGGGGCGCCACCTGCATTGCCAGCCCCAGCACCGAGACCAACGCGGGCCGGAAAATCCTCGAAAAAAACCCGGATTCTCCGGGAAGCCTGGGAATCGCCATCAGCGAAGCCGTAGAAGCCGCCGTCATGGATGAAGAAGCCAAGTATTCCCTGGGCAGCGTGTTGAACCATGTGATGCTCCACCAGACCGTCGTGGGCCAGGAAGCTCAAAAGCAAATGGCCCTTTTCGGGGATTATCCGGACGTGATCATCGGCTGCGCCGGCGGCGGAAGCAACTTTGCCGGTATGGTGTTCCCGTTCATCCGCGACAAGATCCACGGCAAGCAGGTGGAAATCCTGGCAGTGGAACCCGCTTCATGTCCCACCATGACCCGGGGACCCTTTGCCTACGACTTCGGCGATACGGTCCAGATGACACCCCTTTTGCCCATGCACACCCTGGGCCACAGCTTCATCCCGGAACCGATCCACGCCGGCGGCTTGCGGTACCACGGCATGGCGCCGTTGGTGAGCCAGTTGATCCTGGACGGGCTCATCACGCCCCTTGCCGTTCCCCAGTTGGAAACCTTCGAAGCCGGCATCACCTTTGCCCGCACCGAGGGCTTTATCAGCGCTCCGGAAACGAACCACGCGGTGGCGGCCCTGATCCGGGAAGCCAAGAAGGCAAAGGAAGAAGGGAAAGAAAAGGTTATTTTACTCAACTGGAGCGGGCACGGACTGGTGGACATGGCCGCTTACGAGGCGTATCTCTCCGGGAAGCTGAAAAATTACGAACTCCCCCAGGAGGAGATCGACCGGGCGCTCTCTGACATCGATCCGCTGCCCAAGCCCAAGCAATACAAAAAATAAAGATAAAGGGGTCGAGGGGTCAAGGGGAAAGCATTCGGTTTTTCTCCGGACTCGGCCCCCCGGCCCTTTGGACGGAAACAAAATCGGCCTTATATGATTGACGCAGGCATATCATTATGAAAAACATCGTCCCGCCGGATGCGCGTTACGAAATCCGCTGCCCGAAACTCGGGCACCAGATTTCGTTTTCCTACTGCCGCGTGGAAAATCAAGGGCTCCCCTGCCCCAAGACCATCGACTGCTGGCATATCCACTTTCGGGTCCGGGCGTACCTGAAAGAGGAACTCACCCTGGAAGAATTCAACAAGGCCTTTGTCTTTCGCCCCAAACCCAAAATGATGATGCTGATCGATTTAATCGAACAGGCCAAGACCGCAAAGGAAGACAACTTCACATGAAAGAGGCGTTTTTGCTGGGAAACGGCGCCATCGCCCTGGGACTGCTGGAAGGCGGTTGCCAGGTGGTCACCTCCTATCCCGGCACCCCCAGTTCGGAAATCCTCCCCGAAGTCGTCCGTTTCGTGAAATCCGAAAACCTGAAAACGTACACGGAATGGTCCACCAATGAAAAAGTGGCCCTCGACAACGCCTATGCCGCGGCCGTGTCCGGAAAACGGGCCGCCTGCTGCATGAAGCAGGTGGGCTTGAATGTGGCCGCCGACTCCCTCATGAGCGCCGCCTACATGGGAACCACCGGTGCGCTGGTTATCGTCTCCTGCGACGACCCCGGGCCCCACTCTTCCCAGACCGAGCAGGACACGCGCTTGATGGCCCGCCTGGCCAAGGTTCCGGTGCTGGATCCGTCCAACCCAAGAGAAGCCCGGGAAATGGCCAAACTCGCCCTGGATCTTTCCCAGAAATTCAAAATTCCGGTGATTTTACGCCCCGGAATCCGGGTCTGCCACGCCCGGCAGAACTTTTCATGGGACTCTTTTTCCGTCCAGGAGAAATCCGCCGTCTTTGAGAAGAATCCCGCGCGCTGGGCGGCCACCCCCCGGTTCCGTTTTCTCCTCCACCGGGAGCTGAATGAAAAGCTTGCACAGATAGCTAAAAAATTCGATCGATTAAAGGGAGTTAACGAACATAATCTGATCAAAAACACGAAGTATCCTCTGGGGATTGTCGCCGGAGGCGTTCCCTATTCCGTGGTCAAGGATCTTTTCACGGAATCCCGCCGGGAAGACATTCCCATCCTCAAGCTGGGCGGCCCTTATCCCTTTCCGGAGCGTTTGGCCAAACAGTTTTTAAGGGCCTGCAAAAAGGTGCTGGTTTTGGAAGAAACCGATACCGTCATCGAATACTTTCTCCGGGACCGCAAAAAGGTCCTGGGGAGGTTATCCGGACATGTTCCTTCGGAAGGGGAACTCTTACCGGGTGTCATCGCACGGGTCATCAATAATGTCCTGGAGGATCTCGGCATCGCGCCCATGCCCGTTTCCGGAAACCCGGAGGTTCAAGAACTGGTCAAAGATCTGAATCTTCCCATCCGAAAGCCCACCCTTTGCCCGGGGTGCCCCCATCGGGCCTCCTTTTTCGCCATCCGCAAGGTCCAGCCCAAAGCCATTTTCACCTCCGACATCGGCTGCTATACGCTGGGCCTGAACCTCGGCGGCGTGGACACCTGTCTCGACATGGGCGCCGGGATCACCATGGCCTCGGGATTTTACCAGGCCTTCGCCCAGGACGGTGTCGCGCAGCCCATCGTGGCCACCATGGGGGATTCCACCTTTTTCCATTCCGGGACCGCCGGCCTCTTGAATGCGGTTTACAACGGCGCCCGGTTCATCCTGGTCCTTTTGGACAACGATACCACGGCCATGACCGGGATGCAGCCCACACCGGCGCTGGGCATCCGGGCCGACGGAAGCACGGGAAAAACCATCCCCCTGGAACGGGTGGTGGCCGGGTGCGGCGTGGATTTCATCGAAGTGGTGGATCCCTATGATATCAAGGCCATGACCACCCTTTTGAAAAAGGCCAAGGCCCACGTGGCGAGCCCCGACGGCGGCATCGCCGTCATCATCGCCCGGCATCCCTGCGTCATCGCCTACCGGGACCGGGCCATACCGGAAAAAATACCCGTGACCGTCACCGATGATTGCGACGAGTGCGGGTTTTGCCATCAGCGCTTCGAATGTCCGGCCCTGGTCCCGGACACCGAAATCGGACATACAACCGTGAACAAATCCATCTGCGCCGACTGCGGGGTCTGCACCCAGATCTGCCCCAAGGGTGCCATCGTGGGCGCGTAGCATCAGGAAAGGCCCATGAAGACCATCAACTTCGTTCTGAGCGGACTGGGGGGACAAGGGATCCTTTTTTTGACACGGGTGCTGGCCCAATGCGCCCTCGACAAGGGGATTCCGGTGCTGGGAGCGGAAACCCACGGCATGGCCCAGCGGGGCGGCTCCGTGGTCTCCCACCTGAGAACCGGGGATGTGGAAAGCAGCCTGGTGCGGGAGGGAACGGCCCATTTCCTTTTGGCCCTGGAGGAAAATGAAGCCTATCGAAACCTTGCGGTTCTCGCCGAAAATGGAACCCTTTGCGTCAATGCGCCGGAGAATCCCTTTCCCAAAGACAGCATCAGGCCCTATTTGGAAAAGATGAAGATTCAATCCCGCGCGCTGCCGGTGGGAAAAATCGCCCTCGAACGCAACGCCCCCATGGCCGCCAATTCCGGACTTCTGGGGCTCTTTGCCGCGTTGGAAAACGCCCCCTTCGCAAAAGCGGATATCCGCGCCACCATCGCCCGCCTCAGTCCGAAACGATTTCAGGACCTCAACCTGAACGTCTTTGACACCTGCCTGGAAAAAGCATCCGCGCCATGATCCGGGGCTGTCCCGGCCCGGCTGAACGCCCGTATCGTACGTACACCTTTACCCGCGGTCACCGTACCGTTCCCCGGAAGCATGCACGCGCGTTCACGCACCGTTCCTGTTGCAATTTTTCAATTGTGTGTTACATTTCAAATCAAGCTACCATGTGGTAGCTGTTGATCCCGTTGACGGCGACACGAAACGGGTGAAATATGCTTTTTTTCGAATCAAAGGAGGTGACCCATGCATGACAAAAACGCCTTGTGCGAACAAATCAGAACACTGTATCCGGACATCGGCAACTGCGGTATCGATATCGAGGTGGACTATGACGACACCCAAGCTTCCTGGGTGGTGCATTTGAAGAAGGGAAATCAAAAAATCAAGCATTTCCTTCCCGAAGAAGATGCGGACGCCTGCATGCTGGGCAAGCAGTGTGTGGGACTGGGCATCGAAATCGCCCAATTGCGATGAGACCTCAGTCGAAGCGACCCTTTTCTCTTTGATTTTCACAGGATTTAACCGTAGTAGCATCATGGCGGAAAATATCGGTGACCGGAACGCTTCCCTCGATCCCGCCTTTTAAGGCGGGAAGCGCTCCGGTCACTTATGCGACACGACAACATTATCTTGATCCAAAGAATTGATGCACCCCGCTAAATGGAGGGAGACGCCATGATTCCTGAAATCAAAAAGATCCTTTACACAACCGATCTCTCCCCCAACTCCGCCTATGCATTCCGCTACGCCGTGGGTTCCGCCAAACGCCACGATGCCGAAATCGTTTTGCTTCATGTCCTTGAACAAGTCCCCGATTCCATGCGCGCCCTGTTGGCCGATTATCTCAGCGAAGAACAGCAGAAAACGATTCTGGAAGAAAAACTCACGTACGCCCGGGAACGGATTCAAAACCGCCTGAAAATTTTTGCGGAAAAGGAATTGCAAGGTGAATCGAACGTATTGGATCGGCTCTCCATCGAGGTAGTGGAAGGGTATCCCGCGGACGTGATTTTACAAAAAGCCGATGAGCTGGATTGCGACATCGTCGTGATGGGGACACACGGGAAGGAAACCTGGCATCATACGTATCTGGGGAGTATGGCCCGGAGGGTTTTGGGAAGGATCCGGAAGCCGGTCTTCATTATCCCGCTGCCTTCCGACGAAACCGACATCACGTTTCACGACATCTGATCAGGGCGGCCTCCAGGTCACACTGAAGGCAACGGCGCACTTCCCGCAGGGCGAATTCGTCTTCCATGCACCCTTCCACCTCCTCGAAGGAAGTGCGCCGTTCGGATGCAGGGCGTTGAGGGACGGCTTCCCGCTTTTGCTCGGCAAATCCGGGAATGCGCTTGGCGCCGTCGATGCGGCGTTCAAGGGCTTCGCAGTCCGTTTCCATGGCGCGGGTCTTGAACGCGAACACCCCGCTGCCGCCCAGGTATTGATCCATGGCCCCCGCCGCCCGCCGTCCCGCGACGATGGCATCGATGACGGTCCCGGGCCCGTGGGCGGCATCCCCGCCGGCAAAAACACCGGAAAGCGCGGTGCCATGGGTTTCGGGATCAGTAAGGATGCGCCCGTTTTGAACCTCCAGGGATCCGGCTTCATCGATGAAACAAAAATTGCTGCAAAACTCGGTTTCGCAAGACTGGCCGATGGCCAGGATCACCTGATCCGCTTCCACCGCTTTCCGGGTTTCATCGAAAAAGGGGCAGAATTTGCCGGACTCGTCGAATACGGACACGCATCGGACCAGCTCCACGCCGGAGACCTTCCCGTCGTTTCCCATAATCCGCGAAGGTCCCCAGGAGTACAGCATCCGGACCCCCTCTTCCCGGGCGGCTTGGATCTCCCAGGGGCTGGCGGGCATCTCCTCTTGGCTTTCCAAGCAGGCCAGGGTGACTTCCCCGGCGCCCAGGCGCAGGGCGGTCAAGGCCACGTCGATGGCCACGTTCCCGCCGCCCACCACCAGGACCCGTTCGGCCACCTTCGGCGGATTTCCTTCGGAAACGGAAATCAGGAAGTCGACGCCCCAGGTGACGTTTTTCAGATCGATTCCGTCGATTTCCAGTCTCTTGGAAAGCTGCGCCCCCACACCGATGAAGACCGCGTCGAAGCCCTCTTCTTTTAAATCCTGAACCGTAAAATCAACCCCGAGTTTGTGTCCGGTCCGCAAGTCCACGCCCATGCCGAGAATCCGGCCGATCTCTTCATCCACCACGGGTTCGGGGAGCCGATACCGGGGAATACCGTACCGGAGCATGCCTCCGGGTCTTTCCCGGGCCTCGAAAATGGTGACATGGTGCCCTTTTTTCCGTAGAAAAAAGGCGGCGGAAAGCCCCGCGGGACCGGCACCGATGACGGCCACCCTTTTCCCGGTGTCTTGTCCCGGAGCGAATATGGCTTTAAAATCCCCTGATGCCTTATCGGCGGCGTAGCGTTTCGCCGCACAGATGGCGATGGGGGCGTTGACCGCTCCTCGCTTGCAGGCGGCTTCACAGGGATGGGGGCATATCCGTCCCAGGATCCCCGGAAGGGGTGCTTTTTCGATAATCCGGACGCAAGCCTCATCCACATCGCCCCGGGCGATGGCCCGCAAATATCCCGGCACGTCGATTTCCGCCGGGCACGCCTCGACACAAGGCGCCTTTTCCGGAATGCGCGCGTTTTCCGCATACGCCCTCAGGGCCCGAGTCATGTCGATGATTTTAATCCCGTTGGGACACGCGTCTTCACATCGGCCGCAGACGGCGCAATCCCAGGGCATATCCGTGGCCGCCACCTCCGGGATCATCTCCAGCTCCACATAATGGATCATCCGGCGGATATTGAATGCGTTTTCACCGGTGATGGGGCAGGCCGAGCTGCACCGCCCGCACTGTTCGCAGTAGCGCAGCTTTTCGATGTCGTTGAACCGCTCGAGGAACAATGCTGTCGGTTTCGGGATCATGGGGCGTTATCCAGGTTGAACTGTTTGACCATATCCTTCATGGTTTTCGCGAATTTGGGACCATCGGCGGCACTGCACCAGACGTTGATGAGCCGCTCCGGATCGTAGCCCGAGCGGGCCAGCTTTTTTTTCATCCGCCGGACCCGGGACTCGGCCGCGTAATTGCCGGAAATGTAGTGACAGGTGGGAAACTCGCATCCCGCCACCAGGACCCCGGCGGCGCCCTTTTCAAAGGCGCAAAGCATCATCTTCATGGAGACCCGGGCCGAGCACATCACCCGGATGAGACGGGCATGGACCGGATACTGGAGACGGCTCACGCCGGCCATGTCCACGCCGCCCAGGGCGCACCAGTGGCAGACGAACCCGATGATCTTTTTTTCGGGCGCCTCCGAAAGGGCGGCGTCCACCTGGGCCAGGACCTGGTCGTCGGTGAAATGAACGATGGTGATGCATTCCTTGGGACAATCGGCCGCGCAAAGCCCGCATCCCTTGCACAGGGCCTTGATCACATGGGGGTTCTTATCCGCATCCACGCTGATGGCGCTGTAGGGACACCGCTTGTGGCACAGACCGCACTGGTTGCAATCGGTTAAATCGATGTCGGCGACGATCCCTTCCGCCTCGATATACCCCCGCTTCATGGGGATGGAGACCCGCATGGCCGCACCGATGCCGGCCTCGATGCTCTCCTTGAGCATCATGGGCGCCTTGGCGCATCCGGCCAGGGCGATGCCGTCGGTGGGAAACTCCAGGGGGCCGAGCTTGACGTGGGATTCCTGGAAAAATCCGTCCGGGTTCGCCGACACCTTCAATAGGCCCTTGAGCCGCTTTACGGTGTCATCCCCTTGAAAAGCAACGGTAAGAACCAGAAGGTCCGCCGGCAATTGGAGTTCCTTTCCGATGAGAAGATCCATGGTTTTAACCCCAAGGGTCCCATCCGGATTTTCAACGGGTTCCGGGTAGCGGTCATCGGGGAACCGGGAAAAGCGGACACCCAGGCGCTTGGCCTCCTTGAGCATCTCGCCTTCTTCTTTAACCATGGACAGGTCCCGGTAAAGGATGTGGATTTGGATGTCCGGATCCAATGCCTTCAGTGCCAGGGCGTTTTTCACGGCCGCGTGGCATCCGATGCTGCAGCATCCCCGGAGTTCGTTTTTGGATCCGACACACTGGATGAAGACCACGTTCTTTACCTCCGGATGGAATCCGGAAGACTTTAAAGCGTTTTTTTCTTCCCGGTCCTCCGGGGACCGGGGCTTCCCCGAGGATCGAATCCGTTTTTCGAGTTCCAACTGGGTGATCACCCGGGGGTTTTCACCGTGCTTGAATGCGCCTTCGGGGGAGATTTCCCGCATCCCCGTGGCTGCCACGATGGTGGATACCTGTAGACGATCCCCCGGTGATCCGTTGCCTCCTTTCAGTCCGATGGTGTAATTGCCGATGTACCCTTCGATGGTCTCGATCTCGGCACCGGTGATGACCCGGATCCCGGGGGTTTCCGATACCCGTGCCGCCAGGGATTGCACCCATTGGGCGGCATCCGCGTGATGGGAATCATGGCACACCCGGCTCAACGTGTTGAGCATGCCGCCGATCCGGTCCGCTTTTTCCAAGACAATGGCCTGGAACCCCTGCCCGGCCACGTTCATCGCCGCGGAAAGCCCCGCCGCTCCGGCCCCGATGACGAGACAGTCCTGCTTCACCGGGAGCCGGATCTCTTCTCCTTCCTCCAGGAGGACGGCCTTGGCCACCCCCATCCGAACAAGGTCCTTGGCTTTTTGGGTGGCGGCGTCGGGTTCTCTCATGTGTACCCAGGAGACCTGTTCCCGGATGCTCACGAATTCCAGCAGGTAGGGGTTCATTCCCGCCTGCTGGATGTTTCTTTTGAAAAGCCCTTCATGGGTCCGGGGGGTGCAAGACGCAACAACGACGCGGTTGATCCGGTGTTCCTGGATCAACGTCTGCATCCGGGAAAGGTAATCCACGCTGCAGGACCACCGCCCCTCGTCGGCCAAGGCCACATGGTCCAGTCCCCTGGCATATTCCACGACTTCCGGGACGTTCACGACGCCCGCGATGTTGGACCCTCAGTCGCAGACGAACACACCCACCCGGATATCCTCATTCATTCATCCACCTCATGGTTCTTACGGTCGCAAGACCGCCTTCATCCCCGCGGCACAGGCCTGCACTACGGATTCGGCGATGTCGATGGGGCCGGTGGCCCCGCCGCACAGGTAAATCCCCGGCGCCGACGTTTCCAAGGGCGCGGTGAGGGGGTCTTTTTCCTTGAAGTACCCCAGGTGATCCAGCTCGATGTCGAGCACCTTGGCCAGCTTTGCGTTTCTCTCGTTGGGAACGATTCCCGTGGAAAGGACCAAAAGATCCACTTCATGGGTTTCGATTTTTCCGGTTTCCAAGTTTTCATACCGGACAGCCAAGTTCCGGGTCTCGGGGTCCTCCCGGACCTCGTAGGGGCGTCCCCGGATATACCGGACACCAGTGTCCACGGCTTTTCGGTAAAATTCCCAGAAGTTTTTTCCGTAGGCTTTCAGGTCATTGTAAAAGACCGTGGCTTCCACGGCGGCGTCGTGTTCCTTGGTGATGATCACCTGCTTGGTGGCGATCATGCAGCAGATCTTGGAGCAATAGGGAACCCCCTTGCCCTGGGCCAGCCCGCGGCCGGCGCATTGGACCCATCCGATGCGCCCGGCGTGGCGGCCGTCCGAAGGCCGGATGATTTCTCCGGCCGTGGGGCCGCCTGCGTTCATGAGCCGTTCGAACTGCATCCCGGTGATGACGTTGTCGTAAACATCATACCCCAAGAGGTCGCCGGCGGGCCGGGCCGAATCGATGCCGGTGGCCACCACGATGCTCTTGACTTCCAGCTTAACGTTTTTGGCGGACTGCCAGAGGGTGACGGCGTTCTTACCTTCCTTTTCGCAGGCCTTCACGCACAGGGCGATGGGACACTCCCGGCACTGGCTGCAGTCCACGGCGCATCCGCCGATGCAGGCGCCGGCCTCTTGCATCTCCCCGGACCGGCATGCCGGGTCCAGGGAAACCATGTTGGGTACGGCCTGGGGAAAGGCCATGGAAATCAGCTTCCGCTTTCCCCCGATCTTTCCGTCCATCTCGTCGGGGATGCTGACGGGGCAGGCTTCCACGCAGGCGCCGCACCCCGTGCACTTTTCCTCATCCACGTATTTGGGGCGTTTGACCAGCCGGACATCGAATCCGCCGTTTTTCGCCTTGACCTTCCGGACTTCCGTGTGGGTGAGGATTTCGATGTTCTCCTGGTTGTCGGTATCGTACATCTGGGGCGCTTCGATGCAGATGGAACAGTCGTTGGTGGGAAAGGTCTTGTCCAGGCGCGCCATCATTCCGCCGATACTGGCCGTGTCGTCCACCAGGTAGACTTTGGCGCCGTATCGGGCCGCATTGAGGGCGCAATTGATGCCGGCGATCCCTCCGCCGATGATCAGTATGGCATCACGCATATTCTTACCGTTATAATCAAGGGGTCAAGGATTCAAGG
>CAZQUR010000011.1:4624-9202 GCA_964596535.1 uncultured Desulfobacteraceae bacterium | reverse complement strand
TCAAGGGGTCAAGTCTTGTATCCGGCGATTGGAACAGTCTTCACTTGAACCCTCGAACCCTCGAACCCTTTTATAAAAAACGAATCAGATGGTTCAACCCAAGTCGCCGATTTCCCTTCACGCTTCAATGAACCCTTCATATCTCCGTGATGATGACGGCGTCGGATTTGCACACCGCCTCGCAGGTGCGGCACCCCAGGCAGTTTTCGGGTCTTACGGGATACGCCTTGATGGTAAAATCGAAGACCTCGGTGGGGCACAGTTTAATACAGTCCTCGCAGCCGTCGCACCGGTCGGGATCCACATGGACAAGATAGACTTCAAAATCCCTGAATTTTTTCGGCATGCAGGAATCGTCCTATCTGCCCTTGAGTTCTTCCCACTTGTAATCGATGAGTTCCAGGAGCACGCCGTTCATCTTCTTCGGGTGAATGAAAGCGAACTCGCAATCCCGGAAGGGCCGGGCGCCGCCGATGAAAGGATAGTCTTTTCCTTTCAATTCCTCCATGGCTTCCCGGGTATTGTCCACGTTGAAGCTGATGAGCATGATCCCTTCCCCCCGCTTCTCGATGAACTTGGCCACGTCCCCGTCCGGCGTGGTGGATTCCATGAGCTCGAAGCCGACTTCGCCCACCCAGTACCGGGCCACCTTGATCTTTTCGGGTTCGTCGATGTATTCATCGTCCGGCTGCGTTTTCCCCAAAACCGGCTCCCAGACTTTCCGCGCCTGGACCAGGTCTTTGACTGCGATACAGATATGATCGATCTTGTTGACTTTCACCGCTTCCTCCCTTCCGTTGTCGACGGGATCCCCCGCCGCGGGGGGTTCAAGGCATCAACGGGCCGTTATCCGGATCCATCCTCGGCCCCTCAACCCCTCAACCCCTTGAACCCTTGACCCCTTTATTTCCGATACCCGAAACCTACTCTTCTGTCCTCTTCCAGGTGACTGTAACGTGTTTCCTCCAAAGGCGGGATTTTCGAAAAAATTGTAGGGCGGGGTTTCACACCCCGCCGTAAGATCGACCGTCATTTTCCGGCGGCATATAAAATGCCGCCCTACGGCTGATTTTCGATACCGATTTGGATTTTGATCACCTCTGTCCTTCAACCCCTCGACCCCTTGAACCCTTGACCCCTTGACCCCTCGAACCCTTTCAAAAAGTCACCTTGGACACCGGGACGGTAATGGCCTCGTCGGGACAGACACACCCGCATTCATTGCAGTCCTCACACAAGAATTCCGTCACCACCACGCGATCCCCTTGGACCCGGATCGCCTGGTCCGGGCATATCTCGACACACAGCGGCTGGGTGAAGCCGCCGCACATGGTGCATTTGTTCAAATCGATTTGGGCTGCCATAACACACGCTCCTATTCTTCTTTCTTGAAGAGTCGAATGCGCCACATCCCCTCCCCCCGGGGAATGGCCTTTTCCACTTCAATATCCAGCGGTATGTTGAAAAAGACACTCACATCCTCCAGGACGGACTTGAGCATTCTTTCCCGGGTGAGCGTCACCTCCCGCATGGGGACGTCAAACTCTTTGGCCCAGGTGGGCCAGGGGTCCCGGGTACATTCAATAAAGACCTCCGTCGGTTTCTCTCCTTTTTCGGCCGTGGCAACACCGCCGTCCACCTGCCACAGGTTCGCCAGGGCCCGGCCCAGATTCAGCAAAAAGGCCGATTCTCCTTTGAGCCAGTTGAGCCTCGGAAGCAATTGCTTTCCGATGTCTTTTCCGAAAATCTCCGCCGCTCTTAGCCCCACGTCGAGGGGTTCCACGCCGTCCCCGGCATATTCCAGGGCCACCTGGCGCCACCGGTAAAAGGTCTTTCCGATTTCCCTCTGGGCAGCGCGCAGCCCGCTCAACACTTTTCCGATCTCTTTTTCCGCATCGAATTGCATGGCTGACCTCCTTATATCCTCATCCCGATCCGGTAACCGTCATGGACCGCACTGGACAGGTTTCGGGGAACCAAGGCATCTCCGATGACGAAGAGTTCGATTCCCTCGGATTGCACGACCTTTTTCAGGGTCTCGTTGGCGGCACGGTCGCTGTTCACGATGGCGTCGCACGCCACCGGGATCCGATAGCCGTCAACGGTGCGGATGAGGATCCCTTCGTCCGTGATGGTCTCGATTTCGCAGTCATTATAGGCCTTGACCCCGTTTTGCCTCAGGTAAATCATATAGCGCCACTTGAACGACGGATTTACATCGAACCCCGCCGTCTTTTCCCGGCCCACAAGGGTCACCTTCTTCCCCTGCTTGGCCAGGTACAGGGCGCATCCGATGCCGGGTTTCCGGTTTCCCCAGATCACCACCTTTTCGCCCATCTGGGCCTTTCCGCTCATCACATCCAGGAGATGGACCACGTTGGCGTGTGGGCCGCCCGGGAGCTCCGGGTAAACGGGTCCCGTGGCCAACACCACGGCGTCGGGGAGTTCGTCGGAGACGAGATCCTCGTTCACTTCCGTGCCCAGATGGAACGTTACGCCGGCCAGTTCGCACATCTTCTGCTGATATTCCACACAGGTCCACAGTTCATCGTCGCCGTAAGGCGCCTTCCGGGCCTCGTTGAGGGTTCCGCCGATATTCTCCCGTTTGTCATACACATGGACCTCGTGACCCCGCTTGGCGGCCATGTAAGCACATTCGAGGCCGGCGGGTCCGGCGCCCACGATCATGATCTCCTTTTTTTCTTCCGCGGGCCGGGGGTCCGCAAATTCCGGATGCGTCTCATGGGCGCACACGGGATTGATATAGCAGGTCATGGGCGCATCCCGGAAAAGGCGCGCCAGGCAAAGATTGCACGCCACGCAGTGCCGGATCTCGTCTTCTTTGCCTTCCAGGACCTTTTTGGGCATCAGGGGATCGGCGATCATGGAACGGCACATTTCCCATTGGTCGAGTTCCCCGTCGCCGATGGCCTTGTTGGGCAGGTCCGGCCGGAAAAGGCGGTAGGCCATCTGAACCGGCACCTTCACGTGCGCTTTGGCCCGCGTGGCCAGGTGGATCCAGTTCCCCATGGGGATGTCCCGGCTGATGACCGGATAGATGGATTCCTGCCAGCCGAGGGTGACGCTGATGTAGTCGACACCGGCTTCTTCGGCGATCTTGTAAGTTTCCATGGATTCCTCGGGGGTGTTTCCCCGGACGTCGTCCAGAAGCTCCTCGGCGCACAACCGGATGCCCAGGGGAACATCCGATCCGCAGACCGCCTTGACCCCCTGGATGATCTCCACCACCGCCCGCATCCGGCCCCGGATGTCTCCGCCGTATTCGTCGGTGCGCCGGTTGGTGTAGCCGGAAATGAAATTGGAGACGAGGTAGCCGACGATCCCGGAAATCTCCATGATATCGAATCCGGCCTCGATCCCTCTCCGGGCCGCATCCACATGCTGTTGGATCATCTCCTTGATCTCATCCTTGGTCATTTCCTTAATGGGCCGGAAGATGCGCAGGCGCTGGGGCACCGCCGACGGCCCGTGCCCGTATTCCACGTCCACGGCGCCGACCCGCCCGCAGTCCATGAGTTGGAATCCGGCCACGGCCTTTTCCTCGTGTATGGCGTCGGCGATTCGTTTCAGTCCCGGGATGAACTTGTCGTCCCAGCAGGCCGCCTGCCCCACGTATCCCTGGCCCTGGCCCTTTTCGTCCATGTAGACGCCCTGCATAAAGCAAAGCCCCCCGACGACGCCCTTGGCCCGCTCGCGCATGTACGCCACACCGGCATCGGTTACGAAACCGTCCCGCCCGTTGAGATTGTCTTCGGTTGCGGCGTACTTGATCCGGTTGGGCACGATGAGATTGCCGATCTGGATCGGCTTGAACAGGTGGGGGTAGGTTTTCTCCCCCGGATACGACGAATAATCCCACTCAAACAATTGTTTCATCGGTTCACCCTCCTCCTTGAAATTTTAGATCAAACGTTTCCGGCACGTTTAAGAAATATCAGGGCCCTTGGACGGTCCCCCTCCCGGAGTTTCGACGCCTCGGGTAAATGCCCCCACCATCAGATCGAAGGTCTCTTCCAGGTTTTCAAAGAGGCTGTAAGCGCGATCCCGCAGCAGCCACAGGGTGATGATGTGTTCCATGGTGCCGATGAATATGTTGCGGGCGATGCGGGGATCGAGATCGGGGTGCAGTTCTTTGGTGCGCCGGCCTTCTTCGAAAATTTCAAGCAGATACCCGTAGAGGACCTTGACGTTGGAATAGACTTCGGTCTGCATGAAATTGGCGTTGGTTTTCAAAAACAGATAGACGATCTTGGCGTCCAGGGGCGATTCTTCGACCCGGCGGTAATACCACCACAGGTATTTTCGCAATCGGTTCACGACGCCTTTAATCCCGAAAAGCTGGCGCTCGAGATCTTCGATGAGATCGCAAACCCACAGGTCCGGAATGGTTAACAGGAGATCTTCTTTTCCCTGGAAATATTCGTACAGGGCCGCTTCGGACAGACCCGCCTGCCTGGAAATGTCCGCAATGGTGGTCTTCGTATATCCTTGATCGGCGAAAAGGGCCTTTGCAGCCTCAATGATCCGGTTCTTGGTGGATTCTTTTCGGTTTTTCAA
>CAZQUR010000011.1:0-4524 GCA_964596535.1 uncultured Desulfobacteraceae bacterium | reverse complement strand
GGGCCTTTGCAGCCTCAATGATCCGGTTCTTGGTGGATTCTTTTCGGTTTTTCAAGGATGCTGCCATCAGCCTAAATGCATTTATATAAAATTGGCTTTACAACACGGTAAATATATTAACTTATTGTTTTTATTTATATTGTTTAACCTAATGACACTAATATCAAAATGTCTTTGGTTTTCTGTTATCATATCTTTTGCGCAGGATCAAGCCTTTTCCGGATCGTTTCATCCTGTGGAGCTGAACTTTCTCTCTTTGACATGAATATGATTAATATATTGTTTTTTATTCTTATTTTAGATATTTAAGCCCATATGAACAATACTTTCCGAATATCGTTCGGCTATGCGTTGAAGCGCCCCCACAGCCCGCGAGGCGGGATTTCCGCTTCGCTCCAACCCGCGAAGCACTGTCGTCAGGCAGAACCTGCGGGGACTGCGCTCGCTGTTGCGGTTCATGAGAAGTCTCCGGGTTCTCTAACGGCACCGGTACGAATCCGCAACGCCTTGTCTCGACCTTTTATTTCTGATACGGGTAATAAGATATCCTTATCGTAAGGCACTGGGTTCATCGGAATCGGGATCGAAACTCCCGACGATGGCTGCAGACTCGATCCCGATTTCGATTTCGATTCCAAAAAAACCTCTGGCGGACCCATCCATGACGACGATCCTGGCCATATACGGAAGCCCCCGCCGCAAAGGAAACACCGCCGCCCTTTTGGAACAGGCCGTAAAAGGCGCCCGCAGCGCCGGGGCGCAGGTGGAAGAAATCACCCTGCGGGATCTGAAGATATCCCCTTGCCTGGAAATCTACGGCTGCAAGAAAACGGGGCGATGCGTCATCCAAGACGATTTTCAAGGGATTTATGATCGGCTTTTAACCTGTGACGGTCTCATGCTGGCCAGCCCCATCTTCTTTTACACCGTAAGTGCGCACACCAAGATCCTCATGGACCGGTGCCAGTCCCTGTGGGTCAAAAAGTACTGGATCGATCAGATCCCCTTTTCCCCGAAAATCGTAAAGCGGAAAGGGCTTTTCATTTCCGCGGGCGCTACGAAAGGGAAAAAGCTTTTCGACGGCGTCCTTTTGACGGTGCGCTATTTTTTCGACACATTCGACGCCGAGTTGTGGAAATCCCTGTTGTATCGGGGACTCGAGTTTGAAGGCGATATTCTCAAGCACCCCGAATACCTCCGGGAGGCGTATGCATCGGGCAAAGCACTCGTCCAATCCGTAGGGGGTAAAAATGCATCTTAACAATACGATACGGGCAATGAAGATCGAATCGTAAAAGGAAAGGATCGCACAATCTTGAAATGCCCTCCGAAATGTGACGCCTGCTTTCAACGGGTCATACAGGGCAAACCCGCCTTCTGTCCGAAACGGAAAAAAGAAAGATGCGATAAATACCGGAGCCTTTTCCAATAAAATAAGCGCGCTTTTCCCGCTTACAGCGCCGTCGCCGCCGGTTTTGCCTCATGCAACATCCGGCGGCTTTTTTTAAAACGCGCAAAAGACCTTTACCCGCCGCGCCTTTCATTCGAATTATCCTTTTATTTTCAATTCATTCCGCCTTTTGCGCCATCTTTAAACAAGACGACTTCTCAAAAGGTCGGTGATGATCTTGTTAAAAAAGTTAAAAAAATCCTTGACAAGGGGAAAACGGAACGGTTACTTTATGTCACACATAATAAATATATGTCACACATAGTAATTAATTGTAAGACATTTTCACATTCACTCATCTGCTTGGATTGAAGATTCCCCGCAACAAGCTGCGGGGTGAGCGCTCGCTGTTGCGGTTCAAACTGCGTAACACCGATACGGGATTTATAAAGGACACCTCATGCCGATTCAGGGCGAAAAATATTTTTTCATCGGCTCTCTTGCCAAAGGCATCCACATCCTGGAAGCGCTTTCCGAACACAAGGCATTGACCGTTTCCGAAGTGGCCAGACGATTGGACCTGAACCGGGCGGCCAGCCACCGGTTTTTAGCAACCCTTCGGGAATTGGGGTACGTGGAGAAAGACGAAAACGACCGGTATCATCTGACATTGAAAATCCTGGAAATGGGCATGAAGGTTTCCGCCCATTCGGAGGTGAACCGCATCGCCCGCTTGTCCATGCAGGAACTTTCCGTGGCGTTCAACGAAACCGTGAATCTCGGCCATTTCGACGGATCCGACATTTTCCACCTGGACAAGATCGACAGCAAAGAAATTCTCAGGATGGACACATCTCTCGGGTCCAGGGCCCCGGCTTACTGCACGGCACTGGGCAAGGCGATTCTGGCCTTTCTGCCTCCCGGCGAACTCGACGATTATCTCCACCGAACCAAACTGAAGGCCTTTACGGAAAATACCATCACCAGCAAGAAACGCCTTCGGGAAGTTCTCGAATCGGTGCGCATCAATGAATTTTCCCGCGACAATGAAGAGCTGGCCTACGGCCTTCGATGTGTCGCCGCCCCTGTTTTCGACCACAACGCCCGGCCCTCTTATGCCATCAGCATTTCCGGCCCTTCCACGCGGATGACCGATGATCGAATGCGCCGGATGCAGTCAAAAATACAGGTTGTGTGCAACGCCCTGTCGGCAAAATTAAACGGCAAGCGTTCCATCGCGCATCAAAATTGAACCGCTTCCGAAAATACCGAAAGGAGAAAAATACCCATGGCAAAACAAAAACGATCCAGACTGGACCTGCAGAAGATGAAGGACGAAAAGCAGCCTGCCGTTTGGATTACGGCCTATGATTTCTGGACGGCCCAGTTCGCCGAAAACGCGGGCATGGACATGATCCTGGTGGGAGATTCTCTGGGCATGTGCATTTACGGATACGAGGGGACCGTTCCCGTCACCATGGCCCAGTGCATCTACCATTCCGAGGCGGTACGCCGGGGCGCCCCGAACACCTTCGTCATCGGCGACATGCCGTTTCTGTCTTACCAGGTCAGCATCCCCGATGCCGTTCAGAATGCGGGTCGATTTTTCAAAGAAGCCCGGGTGGATGCCGTCAAACTGGAAGGCGGACAACGGGTGGTCCCCCAGATCAAGGCGATTGCCGACGGCGGCATGCTCGTCATGGGGCATATCGGGCTGACCCCCCAGAGTTCCGGACAACTCGGGGGATTCAAGGCCCAGGGACGCACCGCCGAAACGGCCAAGGAGCTCATTGATGACGCCCTTCTTATCCAGGAGGCCGGCGCATTTGCGCTCCTGGTGGAAGCCGTCCCCCCCGAAGTCTGCGAAATCATGAAAAACCGCCTTAAAATTCCGGTATACAGCATCGGCGCCGGGATCCATGCCGACGGGCAGTTGATGATCTGCAGCGACGTGCTGGGCATCTTCCAGGCCTTTACGCCGAAATTCGTGAAAAAATATGAAAATCTGGCCCAAAAAACCATCGATGCTTTTTTGAAATATGCCGAAGAGGTGCGAAAGGGGGAATTCCCCGCCCGGGAGCATGCCTATAAAATGGTGGACGGTGAACTTCCCCGGTTGGAAGCGCTTTTGAAACACGCATAATCTTTTCATTTGAGGATGGATAAAGGAGAAATCGAGCATGTCGGAGATGTTATCAAAGATCAGGGCATTCATGGAAAAGGAGGGCATCCCCGGTCGGGACGCCTACGATCTTCCCACGTCGTCCAAAACGTTTCCGGACGGCGCAAACTATCGGATTGAAATCGCCGGCGTCGAAAGGGCCTCCACCATGGAAGCCTTGCTGGACGAAGCCCAAAAGCGGAACGTCACGATCCATCGTGCCATCGCCACGGTGGGCGGATCGACCTACTGCGACTTTGAAGAACTCCGGGCCATTGCAAGGATGGCGAAATCCGAAAAAATCGAAGTGGTGATGACGGTGGGCCACCGGAAAGCCTGGGATGCGGGATCCAAGGAGATCTCCACTCCCGAAGGGGGCATGCAGGCCTTCCGGCTGAGAGGTTCGGACAGCATCTCCTACCACATCGCGGATATCATGCGGAATATCGAAGCGGGGCACCGGGGGTTTTTGGTCTATGACGAAGGCGTTTTATTTATTCTAAACAAGATGCGGGCCGAGGGGCTGATTCCGAAAGAAACCATTTTCAAGTTTTCCGTTTTCGGCGGATATTGCAGCGCCGCCGGCGCCAAAGTGGTGGCCTCCATGGGGGCAAACTCCCTGAATCCGATTTCGGACGTGTCACTCCCGATCCTTGGGGGCATCCGGAAGGCCATCGATATTCCTCTGGATGTGTATATCATTATCGTGGATTCCTTCGGCGGCATGTACCGGGCCTATGAGACCCCGGAAATCGCCCGGATCGCATCCCCGTGTTACTTCAAGTTCGAGCCGGGGACCTCGGAAGGAGACATCTACAAGCCCTGGATCAGCGAGGCGTGGCACCAGGATCTCATCCGCGAAAAAGTCAAAATGGCCTCCGTTGTGCAGGAACTCATGCAGCGCCACGCCCCCTCCTTGAAGATGTCCGCGAAAGGACCTTCGGACCTTGTGCTGCCGGCGGTCGAATGAATA